>NZ_DS480321.1:0-173148 GCF_000154245.1 Clostridium sp. L2-50
TAAATTGTTTCATTAGAATTATATGCATAATCCTGCATTGCCCAGTTTACACCATCATAACTCATTTCCACATGATAATGAATATTCTGACCAAGGTATGTTTGCCATGTAATATCTACCCTGCTACTGCTTGAACCTGTCTGCTGAATATTCATATTTGTCTCAGTTGCTGCCATAGATGTAATGCTCATCGCAAACAGCATAATACTTGTAATTGCCAGTAAAATTAGTGATTTACTGAATACTCTCTTCTTTTCCATAGAACTCTCCTTTTTTCTTGTTTAAAACCTTTTGCATCAACTGATTCAGCCCAAGAATCAGCCTATAATAATAATTTACAATATATTTGATCTCGTGTCAATTTGATGTGATTAGTGAATACTGCCAATTTTATTTATGCAGTTTGTACACATTTACACAGATTTTAAATACATCTTGCATATACTTTATATAAGTGTATATATTTAAAATAATTTATTTTATACAGTATTTTTTACTAAACGATTTATTTTTCGTACGAGATCAACTGATTGATTGCATCCTCTCCTTCCTGATAGAATACCTTGATTGAATCGCCCTGCTGAATGAAGATCAGACTTTCATTTTCTGCAAAATCCTGTTTATAGACATTTCCATTTTCATCTGTAATATAGACATAGGTACTGTCTTCCAGATTAATGTATTTGATATCTTTGACAGTGATCTGCTTGTTCGGAAGATCATCGGACAGATCTTTACCCGTCTTTAGTCCATTCTGTGCCAGCAGTTTATTATAAGATGCCAGTGTTTCTCTCTGTGTATTTCCGGTTGCTACGATGTTGTATTTCTCGACATCAACCAGTGCATACATTTTGACAAGGCCACCGTTATCTTTTAATACCATAATATAAGTAGGAATACCGCCAATATTTATCAATGAAGGGAAGGATGCTTTATATCCAAGGTGCTGTACCTGTCCTTCTGCGGATGCCATTGCCGAGTGTTCTTCTGCACCAGCAATCGAATAATATTTGCTTTCTCCGGTACGAAGATTGATCATAACAAAACCGATATTAGATTCATCTCCATTTACGGAAGTTACACCTGTGTATACCCACACATCTCCGTTCATTACCTTATAACCATAGTCATCTGTTGTCGTTTTACATCCCTTGTTGCCAAATACGCTGTTCCAGTAACCACCGGATAATTTTCCGTACCAGTCATATTTTTTACATGCCAGATCTCCGTCATAGACACGGTCTACCCATTTTGGTACATCACCGACTTCATAATATTCAGTATCACCGGTACATGGATCACAGATTACTACGCCCTTTACATCCTTTGCACCGAACAAACCTGCATTTGATGTAAGTAACGGACAGATATAATATGGATTTCCGTTATCATCCAATTCCAGATAAAAGCCTTCAAACATAGCCGTCGGATATGCCATCTGCACATGACGATAAAGATTCTGATTGAAATATGCAGAAGGTGAATAGATCATTGGTTTTTCAAGCTTTACATATTTTGCTTCATTCTTTACCGGATCGACGAGTACATATCCCGGTATACCGCTCTTTTTATTATTCATATATTTGATGAATCCGGCATATTCCAGAGCTGCTACCTTCATCGGACTTCCATTATAATCGATCGTACTGTAGTCACTGCTTACTTCGTACTGGCTGACCACATCAGATAAAGAACCGATCGCACGTTCACCTATGATAACCGCTGTATCTGTATCCATCAGAGCTATGTCATTGATCTCTTTGCTTTCAACGATATCTTTCTCAAAATTTCCATCTTCAATCCGGATCAGACCCGCATATTTGGAAGCTGCAAATAATTTGGATGATCCGATCCATCCAACAAGTGCTGCCAGGATCATGATTCCGATCACAATACCAAATATCTTCGTCAGTTTTGGTGATACAGGCATATCATCCATCTGTTCTGCCTTTAAATTCAGTGTACAAATAAAAAGTGCAACAACTGTTACAATCATCCATATCCAGAATTCAACACTGTGAAGATTGATTGTCGGCGTTAATACATAATATAATACTGCTTCTATTATGATGATTGCTGCCAACATGATAAAATTCCATTTACCAAATTTTCTGCCGGATTGGTCTGCATCATAATAACTTTCTTTTTTCTTTTTGTTCTTACCCATATCCATCACTCTCCTCTTTAATCGAAAAAATGCGCCAGGAACATCCCAGCGCATCTCTCTTAAACATTTACTATTTAAATGGCTTTGAACATCACAATGCTATTGTAACCTGATGCACATAATTATGTATAGCTGTGAATATCCCTATTATAATTCTTTAATATATCAATTTTGATATAATAGAACGAAAACAGCTTTATTCTATATTATTATTCCTGCTGTTTCAGATAATCTGCAACCGCTGTTTCGTACAGATTATTTCCTTTGCTGTCAATTACAACAATAACAGGAAGATTTTCTACTGTCATCTTACGGATGGCTTCTGTTCCCAGATCATCATATGCAACGACTTCTGATTTCTTGATACATTTGGAAAGGAGTGCACCTGCACCGCCTACCGCAGCAAAATATACTGCCTTGTTTTCTACGATGGCATCAATAACTGCCTGACTTCTCTTTCCTTTTCCGATCATTCCATTCAAACCTTTTGAAAGAATGAGTGGTGTGTATTTGTCCATACGACTGCTGGTTGTTGGTCCTGCCGATCCGATGACCTGTCCTTCTCTTGCAGGTGTTGGTCCCAGGTAATAGATTACATTTCCTTCCAACTTAATTGGAAGCTTTGATTCATCATTTTCATTCTCGATCAATGTATCATACATTCTCTTATGTGCAGCATCTCTGGCACTATAAATCACACCTGATATATATACATAATCTCCTGCATGAAGTTCTTCTACCTGTTTTTTATCAAATGGTGCTGTAATATGCTTATCCATTTTTCTCATCTCTCTCTTTTTATTCTTCTATAAAATAAATTCTGTAATTCATATCTGCCATGTATTGACCTTAATGGCAGTCTTTGAGATCCATTACAGAATCCTTGTTACATGTCTGTTTACATGACAGCACATATTAACTGCAAGAGGCATTCCTGCGATATGTGTCGCATAAGTCTCGATATTAACTGCAAGTGCTGTTGTCTTACCGCCCAGACCACCTGGTCCGATTCCCGTATGATTAACGGCATCCAAAATCTCACTCTCGATTCTTGCGATATGCTCATATGGTGAATGTTCTCCGGCTTTTCTGGTAAGTGCTTTTTTTGCAAGCTTTGCAGCCATTTCAAAATCCCCACCAAGACCTACACCTACAAACATCGGAGGACATGCATTTGGACCTGCATCCTTGACTGCCTGAAGAACAGCTGCCTTTACTCCTTCTTCTCCATCGGCGGGCTTTAACATGAACACACGGCTCATATTCTCACTTCCGAATCCCTTTGGTGCAATCGTGATCTCGATATTCTCACCCGGAACAATATCATAGTGAATAATAGCCGGTGTATTATCCTTTGTATTCTCACGGATCAGCGGATCTCTTACGACGGACTTACGGAGATATCCTTCTGTATATCCCTGTCTTACCCCTTCATTGATCGCATCTGTCAGATTCATGCCTTCTATATGAACATCCTGACCAACATTTACAAAGAATACTGCCATTCCTGTATCCTGACAGATTGGTATCTGTTCTTTTGCCGCGATATCAAGATTCTCACATAACTGTGTCAGAATCTGTCTGCCAAGTACACTGTCTTCTTCTGTTGCGGCATTTCTGACTGCCTTTTCCATATCCTCTGACAATTTTAGATTTGCCTCTATACACATCTTTTTTACAGTCTGAATAATCTCATCTGTATTAATTGTACGCATCTCTTTTATCCTCTTTTTTAATTATCTAAGAAATCATCATCATTTCTTTTATAATGTGGATCTCTCTTTTGTTTCATATATTTGTATATATGTGCAAGCAGCGTCAGAAACGCCACTGCAATGACCAGAACGATCAATATATACAAAATATCCATAATATAACTGGAAATACCTATTGTATTATTGGAAGATTCCAGAAACTTACTTAACCTGTCATTTTTGGTAATTATATTCTGTGCTTCTGTCGTTGCTTCCGTTGTTGCTGTTTTAAATACAATGCTGTTGATAGCATTATATAACCCCAAATACATTTTAGACGGCATATCCCACCTCCAATTTTATTAAGTAACTTTTACCTTCTTTACAAATACCGACTGATTTTATTCAGCCGGTATTTTTTATATTATTCTTCTGTTGAAGTTTCTTCCGATGACTGTTCTTCTGATACTTCTGTATCTTCCGTTTCTTCCGGACCTTCTCCCTCCGGATTCTCATCGTCGAATTCTTCTTTTTGTACTTCTGTCATGGATGCTACCTTGACATTATTATCATAATTCAGATTGATAACCTTTACACCGGAGGTTACACGTCCAAGTGTAGATATTCCTTCACAGCTTGTACGGATAATGATTCCTTCTGTTGTAATGATCATAATATCATTCTCATCGGTAACTATCTTTGCTCCTACAAGATCACCTGTCTTGTCTGTAATCTTATAACATTTAACACCTTTACCACCACGGTTCTGTACGTTAAATTCTGAAATCAATGTCCGCTTACCCATACCATTTTCGGTAACAAGCAGAATCTTTTCTCCCTGTGAACTCATCTGCATGGAGATTACAATATCATCTTTTCCAAGATGAATACCCTTTACACCCATGGAAGTTCTTCCTGTCTGTCTGACATTCTTTTCATTGAAACGAATTGTCATACCTTTCTTTGTGATCAGGAATATATCATCTTCTCCATTTGTTGCTTTCACTTCGATCAGTTCATCATTATCACGCAGAACAATAGCTGTAAGTCCTGTCTTTCTGACATTCTGATATTCTGATATATCTGTTTTCTTAACCATACCGTTTCTGGTTGCCATAAACAGATATTTACCATCTTCGTAGCTCTTTAACGGAATAACTGCTGTAATCTTCTCGCCTGCCTGAAGTTGAAGAAGATTAACGATTGCAACACCTCTGGCTGTTCTTCCTGCTTCCGGTATCTCATATCCCTTCAGACGATATACACGACCGGTATTTGTAAAGAACATCAGATAATTATGTGTCGTTGTTACGATCATACTCTCTATATAATCTTCATCAATCGTCTGCATACCTCGAATACCTTTTCCACCTCTGTTCTGTGCTTTAAAGATATCTTCCGGCATACGCTTGATATAACCAAGCTTTGTCATGGTTATAACGATATTTTCTCTCTCTATCAGTTCCTCGTCTGTTACTTCATCAACATCTCTGCCGAGAGCTGTTCTTCTCTCATCACCATATTTCTGAGAAATAACAAGAAGTTCATCTTTGATAACTCCGAGTAATTTTTTCTCATCTGCAAGGATTGCTTTCAAATAACTGATCTTATCCATCAGTTCTTTATATTCTGCCTCTAACTTCTCGCGTTCCAGACCTGTCAGAGCACGAAGTCTCATATCTACGATTGCCTGTGCCTGAATCTCTGTCAGTCCGAATCTTTCGATCAATGAATTCTTCGCATCCTGTACACTCTTAGAACTACGGATAATGTTGATAACTTCATCGATATTATCGAGTGCGATCAACAATCCCTTTAAAATATGTGCCCGTTCCTCTGCCTTATTCAGGTCATACTTTGTACGTCTGGTTACTACATCCTCCTGATGCTTCAGATAATATCCAAGCATCTGGCTAATATTTAAGATCTTTGGAACACCATCTACAAGTGCCAGCATATTAACACCAAATGTATCCTGAAGCTGTGTATGCTTATATAACTGATTCAAAAGTACATTTGCATTTGTATCTTTCTTTAATTCGATGACAACACGGATACCTTCTCTGGAGGATTCATCTCTTACATCCGTGATTCCTTCTACACGCTTGGTCTTTACCAGCTCTACGATTTTCTGGATCAGTAAAGCTTTATTTACCATGTATGGAAGCTCCGTTACTACAATCTTATGCTTGCCATTTGGCATTGCTTCGATATCTGTAACGGCACGAACCTTGATCTTACCACGGCCGGTTCTGTATGCTTCTTTGATTCCACGATGTCCGAGAATCTCTGCTCCCATAGGAAAATCAGGTCCTTTTATGATCTGCATAATCTCGTCAATGGAGGTTTCTCTGTCTTCTTCTATACGATTATCAATAATTTTTACGGTTGCACCGATTACTTCCTTTAAATTATGTGGTGGAATATTTGTAGCCATACCAACTGCGATACCCGTTGTTCCATTTACTAATAGATTAGGAAAACGTGATGGAAGTACCGTAGGCTCTTTTTCCGTTTCATCAAAGTTTGGTACAAAATCTACTGTATCCTTATTGATATCAGCTAACATTTCCATACTTATCTTTGATAATCTTGCCTCTGTGTATCGCATCGCAGCAGCGCCATCACCATCTTCTGAACCGAAGTTACCATGACCATCTACCAATGGATATCTTGTATTCCAGTCCTGAGCCAGTTTTACGAGAGCATCATAGATGGAACTATCTCCATGTGGATGATATTTACCCATGGTATCACCGACGATACGGGCACATTTACGATGTGGCTTATCCGGACCGTTGTTCAATTCTATCATTGAGTGAAGAATTCTTCTCTGAACAGGCTTCAAGCCATCTCTTACATCAGGAAGTGCTCGTGCTGCAATAACACTCATGGCATAATCTATATAAGACCGCTCCATGGTTTTTTTGAGTCCGACTTCACTTATTTTGTCAAAAATCTTATCATCATCCATGTTCTTCTCCCTTTCGTTTAAATGTCAAGGTTCTTAACGAACTTGGCATTTGTCTCTATGAACTGTCTTCTAGGTTCTACTTTATCTCCCATCAGTACATTAAAGGTCATATCAATCTCTGATTCATCATCATCATCAATCGCAACTTTTAATAAAATTCTCTTTTCCGGATCCATGGTTGTCTCCCATAACTGTTCTGCATCCATTTCTCCAAGACCTTTATATCTCTGGATCTTGTTTGACTGATCTCTTCCAACTTCATTCAGAATACTGTTCAGTTCATCATCACTGTAGGCATACCAGATTTTCTTGTTCTTTTCCAGTTTATAAAGTGGTGGCTGTGCCAGATATACATGTCCTTTTCGTATCAAATCCGGCATAAACCGATAGAAGAATGTCAGAAGCAGAGTTGCGATATGAGCACCATCTACATCGGCATCCGTCATAATGATGATCTTATTATATCTGAGCTTATCAATATCAAAATTTTCATGAATACCTGTACCGAATGCTGTGATCATTGCTTTAATCTCGGCATTCTCAAGGATTCTGTCAATTCTTGCTTTTTCTACATTTAATATTTTACCACGAAGTGGAAGTATCGCCTGTGTTGCACGGGATCTAGCTTTCTTTGCAGAACCACCGGCGGAATCTCCCTCTACGATATATATCTCACAATTCTTCGGATCTTTATCGGAACAATCTGCAAGTTTTCCGGGAAGTGCCATATTATCTGCAAGATTTGCCTTTCTTGCTACATCTCTGGCTCTTCTTGCTGCGATTCTTGCACGTTGTGCCATCACAGATTTATTTATAATTATTTTTGCTATATTCGGATTTTGCTCTAAGAAGTAGGTAAGCTGTTCACTTACGATATTTTCCACAACAGGTCTTACTTCTGAATTACCAAGCTTCTGCTTTGTCTGACCTTCAAACTGAGGTTCACCGATCTTTACAGATACTATCGCAGACATACCTTCTCGCAGATCTTCACCGGACAGATTATCCTCTTTTTCTTTTAACAGATTATTCTTTCTGGCATAATCATTGAATATTTTAGTAATAGCTGATTTGAAACCTGTTAAATGTGTACCACCCTCCGGTGTATTAATATTGTTTACATAACTGTGTATCATTTCATTGTAAGAATCGTTATGCTGCATTGCTACTTCTACATACACACCGTCCTTAAGTCCTTCACAGTAGATTACCTTATCATAGAGTGCTTCTCTGTGTCTGTTCATATATTCAACAAACTCTTTGATACCGCCCTCATAATGGAAATGACGTTCCTTTGGCGGATCTACACGAAGATCTGTCAATGTTATTTTTAAACCTTTTGTGAGAAATGCAGTCTCACGAAGTCGTGTTCTTAAAGTATCATAATCATAGATCCAGTCATCAAAAATCGTCTTATCCGGAAGAAATGTTACCTTTGTTCCGGATTTATCTTCCGGTGCATCCGCAATGATTTGTAATGTACTGTCAACATTACCGCGCTTATAGGTCTGCTTATATACATGACCATCTCTTGTAACTTCAACCTCTAACCATTCGGAAAGAGCATTTACAACAGAAGCACCTACACCATGAAGACCACCGGATACTTTATATCCTCCACCACCGAACTTACCACCGGCATGAAGAACGGTAAATACTACTTCCAATGCAGACTTTCCGGTCTTCTCCTGAATACCTACAGGGATACCACGTCCATTATCAACAACCGTTATGGAATTATCAGGGTTAATAAAAACTTCTATGTGATTACAATAACCAGCCAGAGCTTCATCTACGGAATTATCGACAATCTCATAAACAAGATGATGCAATCCTCTTGTAGACGTACTTCCTATGTACATTCCCGGTCTTTTTCTGACAGCCTCAAGTCCTTCCAGAACCTGTATCTGTTCAGCATCATAATTATTTGACATTTTTTTCCTCCTTAATATTCCACAACACACGAAACTTATATTTTTTTTACAGTTCCGTTTATAACATGATACACATTATTGATCACTACTTGTTCTTTTATAAAATCATCATAACCCGTACAGGTTATAATTGTCTGAATATCTTTGATCTCCTCTAACAAAGCTTCTCTTCTGCTGCTGTCAAGCTCTGACATAACATCATCCAAAAGCAATATCGGATTATCATTTATAATATTCTTTACCAGCTTTATCTCCGCTATTTTAAGAGAAAGAGCAACTGTTCTTTGCTGTCCCTGCGATCCGAATCTTCTCGCATCGATTCCGTTTATCATAAACATGATATCATCTCTGTGAGGTCCTGTCTGGGTACTCATATAATTCAGATCGACATGAACCTTGTCTGCCAGTACCTTTTCAAATTCATCTTCACTTACATTCTTATCATATATAATTTCCAGCTTTTCTTTTCCGGAAGTAAGCTTCGAATGAATCTCTCCTATCAGATTATTTAACATCATTATAAAATTTTGTCTTTCTTTTATAACTTTTTTTCCATAATCTACTAACTGGATATTCCATACATCTAAGGTATCCATCAGACTCTTATTATAGACAATCTGCTTTAAAAGATTATTTCTCTGATTCAATATTTTCGAATAAGATGAAAGGTTCTGATAATATAATCTGCTCAACTGACATAATTCCAGATCCAGAAACCTTCTTCTTTCAGAAGGACCGTTTTTTATGATAGATAAATCCTCCGGCGAGAAAAATATCACATTTAATAAACCAAAGAGTTCTGTTGTACGTCTGATGGGAAGTCCGTCTATTGCAACTCCTTTATTCTTGTTTTTACGCAAATGCATATCTATTCTATGACTTATATCACTTTTTTTAATGCAAAGACGTATATGTGACTCTTCTTCGCCTATTTTTATTATTTCCCGATCCTTACTTCCGCGGTGAGACTTGGTTGTGGCTGCCATATAGATAGATTCCAATATATTTGTCTTTCCCTGTGCATTATCACCATATAAGATATTTGTATTCTTATCGAATGTGATGAATAATTCATCATAATTTCTATAGTTGTTAATATTCAGTGATTCTACATACATACTATCTACCAGCCACACATATAGAATTATTTCTGGATACTTATCTTATCTCCATCAAATTCTACTTCGTCTCCATCATACAGTTTTTTTCCTCTTCTGGTCTCTATCTCACCGTTTACGATGACAAGACCCTGAGATATAACCTCTTTTGCTTCTACTCCTGACTCTACAAAACCGGCTGCCTTTAATGCCTGACCCAGTTTTATAAATTCATCTCTCAGCTTGATTATTTCCATTTTTTCTTATCTCCAATCCCGGATTATCTGCTTCCGATACCCATTGGAAGAATCAGATAAATATAACTCTCTTCTTCATCCTTTATTACGCAAGGTGATTTTGTATTATTCATATATATTGTAATATCATCATCTTCAATTGCACGGATCGCATCCATTAAAAACTTTGGATTAAATCCGATGATAATATTGTTTCCCTCTTTATGAATCTCAATCTCTTCATTCATGGAACCTATCAGAGAATCAATCTTCAAATATAACATATTATCCTCGATCGTAAGTTTGATAGGCTTCTTATCTGATTCTTTGATCAGAAGAGAAGAACGATCCAGACAGTCAAGAAACTCTCTCTTGTTGATTGTAAACTTAATCTGATAATCTACATTTAGCATATTATCGATTCTGAAGAATTCACCTTCTACCAGACGGGATACAACCTTTGTCCGATCAAATTCAAATAATATATTGTTATCTGCAAAGTAGATATTTACATCATCATCTACTCCACCACTTACAATCTTACTTATATAACTGAGTGCCTTCCCTGGAACAATAACCTTTACATCTTCACTTTCATTCTTAAGTTCAACGTTACGAATAGCAATTCTATGACCATCAATTGCTACTACACGAAGACGATTATTTGAAACTTCAAATAACTCACCTGTCATAACATTATTGTATTCACTGTCTGAAATAGAAAAAATTGTCTGGTTAATGATTTCTCTCAATGTAAACTGCGAAATAGTTATAAATTTAGATTTCTCTACAACAGGAAGACTGGAAAAATCCTCTCCTGACTTTCCGGCAATTGTAAATAATGATTTCTCACATTTTATAGTTGTCTTAAAATCTTCATTTGTCTCCATATGTATCTCGCTGTCAGGTAACTTACGAACAATATCGGATAAAAGTTTTGCTTCGATAGCAACCTTTCCTTCCTCAATAACAGTTCCTTCAACATATGATTCAATACCAATCTCCATGTCATTTGCTGTAAGTTTGATATTTCCATTTTCAGCTTCTATAAAGATACATGAAAGAATTGGATGTGTGGTTTTTGTAGATACAGCTTTTGATACATTACTTATTCCCTGCATCAATTTTCCCTTCATACACGAAATCTTCATTTTGTTTATAACTCCTTTCCCGGTTTGATTCCATATATATATTTAATAATTAAAGTAGTAATAATAGTAGTAGTAGGTGTGGATTTGTTGAAACTCTTAAAACCCATTATAAAATATAATAAAACTAATTATGTGACTATGTTAATGAGGCTCTTTTTAAATGTTAATTTAATGGAGGTTTTTAACATTTAAAAATCGTTTGAATTGAATGAATTGTCAGATACTAACATTTCATAATACTATTACATACATTCATCCACATTTAATTAACATCAGCTGTGAGGACTTAGCTTTTTCATGATCACATCAATGGTTTCAGCATATTCAGGATCATTTGCTATTCTTTCCTCTACTCTCTTTATGTTGCTTAATACAGTGGAATGATCTTTTCCTCCAAATACATCACCGATTGTTTTGAGTCCTTTAGTTGTAAACTTACGGCAGAGATACATGGATATTTGCCTTGCATTTGCAACATCCTGACTACGTTTGGAAGATTTGATATCATCTACACTTATATTTAAATGTTCGGAAACCGTATTAATGATAAGATCAGGTGTAATAGCTACATTGGTTTCCTTGGATATCATGTCTTTTAATATGTTCTTTGCAAGATCTTCGGTTATTGTGACATTTCCAAGTTCGGCATATACACTGATCTTGTTCAATGCACCTTCCAGTTCTCTTACATTATAGGTAACATTATTAGCAATATATTCGAGAATGTTATCACTGATATTTTTATAACCGTTCATCTCTACTTTGTTTTTAAGAATCGCCATTCTTGTCTCGTAATCAGGAGCATGAATATCGATCGGTACACCCCATTCAAATCTGGAACGAAAACGTTCTTCCAGAGTTTTGATCTCTTTTGGTGGTTTATCTGAAGACAGGATGATCTGCTTACCTTCATCATGAAGTGCATTGAAGGTATCAAAAAATTCCTGCTGGGTACTCTCTTTACCAATCAGGTATTGAATATCATCGATAAGTAATACATCGACGGTTCTGTATTTTTCCCGAAATTCATCTGTCTTATTTTTCTTGATTGCTTCTACGATCTCATTTGTGAATTTGTTAGATGGAACGTAGAGAACTTTCATATTCTTATTATGTTGTAATATATAATGTGCAATCGACTGCATCAGATGTGTCTTTCCAAGACCTGCCCCACCATATAAGAATAGTGGATTGAATTTATCCAGTCCCGGTGAATCTGCGACAGCCAGACATGTTGCATGGGCGAGTTTGTTACTCTCACCTACTACAAATGTTTCAAATGTATATTTTGGGTAAAGATTGCTTTTTGTAATTGCCTCGTTGTATTCCTCAGATGTGACGATTTCTTTTGAATCGTTTTTGAGGTTACTTTCAAGATCAATGACAACTTCGATAGAATCATCCTGAAGAACTTCTCTTATAGAAGTAACCAGAAACATATCGTACATTTTCTTGTTGATAAATTCTATGCCCCTTGCTCCCATCTGCTCGTCAATTGTGAAATACAATTTTTTTCCTTCGACAGAATATAACTTCAAAGGTTTTATCCATGTATTAATAACGATATGGGATAATCCATGTTCAGTCTCAAGAAGGGAGAGAATCTCGTCCCATTTTGATAATATCAATTCTTTCATTTTTATGAAAATCCTTTCAGTCCATTCGTTGTATCTATGGAGTTATAGGCATAGAACCACGTATTTATATCTTATAATAAAATGACCATTTTTTCAAGTTTTATTACCCTCAGACAGACATATGATAAAAATTTTCTATATAATAGGAAGAAACTCATTTTGCATTATGGATGGAAATCGTTTTGTAAAAGGTTGAAAATAAGTTACATAATAATTATGAAAAAGTATTGTTATGTTAAGTAATAAAAATGTTACCTAATAAATTGTGAACATCAAAAAATAAGATAAAATATGGATTTATGTAAGAATGAAAACAACAAATCCAGATGTTATCCACATGTTATTAACAATTTGTGGATAACATTATGTAAATTGATTATGGTAAAGTACATATCAATGGATAAATGTGAAAAGAAAGAAAAACCACAAGATTTTGTATTTGAAAATTATATGTACACCAATTTTTGAAAAATAAAAAATCACATTTTTCTAACTAAGTATTTTATAGTGTAAAAACCCTTGATTTTAAAGGAAATATTCAAAAAAAACTTGACTGTATGTGGTTATTTATTTATAATATGCAAGGACTTTGTAGGTATCTACATGTGTTCGTCCGAGTCTGTTATAAACAGAGGAAACGAATGGATGTGGATAAATCATGGTCATAATAATTAAAGGAGGTGTATAGATATGAAGATGACTTTCCAGCCTAAGAAGAGACAGAGATCAAAAGTACATGGTTTCAGAAAGAGAATGAGTACTGCTAATGGCAGAAAGGTACTGGCCGCTAGACGAGCTAAGGGTAGAAAGAAATTATCAGCATAGGTCACAAGGTTGTGGCCTTTTTTAGTTTTTCTAATTTTCAATCAATGATTTGGTGGTTATGTTATGAGTAATTTTATTACGTTAAAAAACAGCAGAGAGTTTGGCAGTGTTTATAACACAAAGGATTCGGTGGCCAATAAATATTTAGTTATGTATCTGAGAGCCAACAGCTTGGAATACAATAGACTTGGAATCTCTGTTAGTAAAAAAGTTGGTAACAGTGTGGTGAGACACAAGGTAACCAGATTGATTAGAGAAGCTTATCGATTAAACAAAGACTGTATCCGCAGTGGTTATGACATTGTGTTCGTTGCCAGAACAACAGCGAAGGACAAAGGGTATCATGAGATAGAAAGTGCTATGATGCATCTGTTCAGGCTGAAGAAACTGACGCTAGTCAGAGATGGTGAAAATTAAAAATGAAAAGAATGTTAATTGGTTTAATCAGATTTTATCAAAGGTATTTGTCCATGTTAAAAGGACATCCTACCTGCAAGTATTTTCCAACCTGTTCACAATATGCGATCGAAGCTTTGGAAAAGTATGGAGTGATAAAAGGTGGCCTCCTGGCTGTATGGAGAATACTTAGATGTAATCCTTTTTCTAAAGGAGGATATGATCCCGTTCCATAAAGGAGGACAAGATGTTTCTAACAGTAGAAGACGGTCTGATCTTAGGACCGATATGTTGGTTATTCGGTAAGATATTCGATCTTATGTATAAATTGATTGAGCTTATCAGTAACAGCATGGGAATAGGATATGTTAATCTTAGTATCTGCGTTATCTTATTTACGTTTTTTATAAGAGCTTGTTTGTTTCCGTTGAATTTCAAACAGCAGAAATCTTCTAAGATTATGAGTTTTATCCAGCCGGAGATTAATAAGGCAACAAAGAAGTATAACAATAAAACAGATCAGGAATCCCTGATGAAGAAGCAGCAGGAGACACAGAAGATCCAGAAGAAGTATGGTGTAAGCCTTACATCCGGATGTCTGCCAACTCTGATCCAGCTTCCTGTATTCTATGGTTTGTACCGTGTTATCCAGAATATTCCTGCTTATGTAGAAGATATGAAGGGTAAGTATGATGCGATTGTAACAAGTATGCAGAGTGTAGCTATCGATAAGATAGATGCTTCCAAGTTACAGGCAATCGGACTTGATTCCGGTGCAAAATATTATGATATTATCAATGCGGTTGCAACAGATAAGGAAGGTCAGGTTTCTACAGCAGTTACTGCTTCAAAGCAGATGATGACGGCTGCATCAAATGGAGATCTTACAAATAATAAGGTAATTGATGTACTGGATAAGATATCCACATATGACTGGTCACAGTTACAGGATATTTTTGGATTTACAAGTGGAAAAGAAGCAGATTATATTCAGAACTTTGAGAATATGAACAGATTTTTATTTAATATGAATATTGCAGATGCTCCCGGATTGAAGCTTTCAGCAGCACTGATCGTTCCAATCCTGTCAGCAGTATTGCAGTTTGTATCTTCAAAAATCAGCATGAGTGCTTCCAATACAAATTCAAATGATCCTACGGCTGCACAGGCAAACAGCATGATGAATATGATGACTTACGGTATGCCGCTTATGTCATTATTTATCTGTATTAATCTGCCAATCGCTATTGGTCTTTACTGGATCATAGGTTCTGTTATTACAATTATTACACAGCTTATTATCAACAATTATTATAAGAAGTGTGATAAAGAAGCAGTTCTTGAGAAATGTAGAGTAAAAGCAGCTAAGAAGCAGGCAAAGAAAGAAGCAAAGCATCCTGGTAAGAAGTCATTCTATGAAAGAATGATGGACGCTCAGAATGGTAATGTAAGTTCAGATAGCACCCAGTCTGAAAGTATTAACAGAATGGCATCTTCAAGACTGAAAAGTTATACGAATCCGACAGTTGATGAAGTGAAACAGTCAGAAAACAACGTTCATTACAAATCTGGAAGCATTGGTTCCAAAGCAAATATCATGCTTCAGTATCAGAATAAGAGTAATGATAAGGGAGGAAAAAAATAATGGAGTTTGTAGAATTTAAAGGTAAAACTTTAGATGAGGCACTTATGCAGGCAAGTGTTGAGCTTGGATGTGCCAGTACAGACCTGGAATATAATGTAGTCAGTGAGGGATGCACAGGTTTTCTTGGACTGATCGGTTCAAAGCCATTTGTCATCAGTGCCAGAAAGAAGAAAACATTTGTGGATGATGTAAGAGAATATCTTGAAACATTATTCAAGGCTATGGATATTCAGGCTGACATTAAGATTGAGTTTAATGAGACAGACAATCTTCTTGATATCGATGTAGAAGGACCTGAGATGGGTATTCTGATCGGTAAGAGAGGTCAGACATTAGATGCACTCCAGTATCTGATCAGTCTCGCAGTAAACAAGAAGAGTGACTCTTATATCAGAGTAAAGCTTGATACAGAGAATTACAGAGCAAGAAGAAAAGAAACTCTTGAAAATCTTGCCAAGAACATTGCATTCAAGGTAAAGAGAACAAAGCGTTCATTTGCACTTGAACCAATGAATCCTTATGAGAGAAGAATTATCCACGCTACTTTACAGAATGATAAGTATGTATCCACAAGAAGCGAGGGTGAAGAGCCATATCGTAAGGTTATCGTATATTTAAAAAAATACGACAGGAATAACAAATAATAAAGTATTTTGCTAACAGATACTTGTATAAAAACAGAAAAACATATGTAAATATGAATTTCTGAAAAAATATGATTTCCGGAAAACGAAGAATCAGGGTAACGGCTCTGGTGAATCGGCTTCCGGAAATTTTTTTTAGGGATAGAAAAAAAGTATGTATAGGTGTATTATCTAAAAGTATGTTAGTATAAATAAAATGACATGATAAGATAAAATACATGATATCTGTCATGACAGTAAACGATATGTAGAATATTGATCAGATAGAAACAGGAGAAATCATATGCTTGTAAATGATACGATCGCCGCGATCGCAACCGGTATGGGAAATGCCGGAGTTGGTATTATAAGGATCAGTGGTAAGAATGCAGTTGAAGTCGCTTCAAAGGTGTTCAGACCGGCAAATAAAGAAAAAAAAATAGAAAGCATGAAAAGCTACACGGCAGCATTTGGACAGGTATATGATGGCGATAAAGAGCTGGATGAAGGTATTCTGCTTCTGATGCGTGCTCCGCATACTTATACATGTGAGGATGTGTGTGAACTGCAGTGTCATGGAGGAATGGTTGTATTAAGAAATGTACTTGCTGCAGTAATTAAAAATGGTGCAAGACTTGCAGAACCGGGAGAATTTACCAAAAGGGCATTCTTAAATGGAAGGATCGATCTGTCACAGGCAGAATCAGTTATGGATCTGATCAGTGCGAAGAATGACTTTGCGGTGAAATCTTCTCTTATGCAGCTGCGTGGTGATCTGAAGAATCAGATCATAGATATGAGAGAACAGATTTTATATAATGTAGCGTTTATAGAATCGGCACTTGATGATCCGGAACATTACAGTCTGGATGGTTATCCACAAAAACTACAAACAATTGTGGATAAATTGGGTGATAATGTGGATAAATTACTGCGAACTTTTGATAACGGAAGAATATTAAAAGAGGGAATCAAGACTGTTATCGTTGGTAAGCCTAATGCCGGAAAATCCTCACTTCTCAACATGTTTCTGGGAGAAAACAGAGCAATCGTTACGGATATTGCAGGAACGACAAGAGATACATTAGAAGAAGTTGTCAACATAAATGGTATTATACTGAACATTGTGGATACAGCAGGTATTCGCGATACAGAAGATATTGTGGAAAAGATGGGTGTGGATAAAGCACTGGAATTTGCATCACAGGCAGATCTGATCTTATATGTGATCGATGGATCTGTACCGTTAGATGACAACGATAAGCAGATAATATCAGAGATTAAGGGCAAGAATGTCATTGCCGTTATGAATAAAAACGACTTACAAACAGTTGTGGATAAAATGTGGATAACATGCGAGCTTGGTTGTGATATCGTAGAATTATCTGCTTCTACAGGAGATGGAAAAGAAAAGTTATATGATCTGTTAAATGACAAATTCTTTTCCGGAGAATTGGATTATAATGATCAGTTGTACATTACAAATGCGAGACATAAAGAAGAACTGATGAAGACCGAAGAAAGTCTTTTAAAGGTAAGAGAAAGCATTGATATGGGTATGGAGGAGGATTTCTTCTCAATTGACCTGATGGATGCTTATGAACATCTGGGGCTTATTATAGGAGAAACGAACAGAGATGATCTTGCAGATAAGATATTTGAAGAATTCTGCATGGGTAAATAGGAGGATGGATAAATGCCAGTGGTTGAAGAAAATTATGATGTGGTAGTTGTGGGGGCCGGTCATGCAGGCTGTGAAGCTGCACTTGCTTCTGCTCGGCTTGGACTTGAAACGATTCTGTTTACAGTTAGTATGGACAGTGTAGCCATGATGCCCTGTAATCCAAACGTAGGTGGAAGCTCGAAAGGACACCTGGTAAGAGAACTGGATGCACTCGGCGGGGAGATGGGAAAGAATATTGATAAGACTTATATTCAGTCCAAAATGTTAAATGCATCAAAAGGACCTGCTGTTCATTCTCTTCGAGCGCAGGCAGATAAGTCAAATTATTCCCGTACAATGAAACATACATTAGAGAATACCGATCATCTGGTATTACGTCAGGCTGAGGTATCAGAGCTGATGGTAATAGACGGCGTGGTTAAGGGTGTTAAGACATTTTCCGGTGCAACCTATTATGCAAAGGCAGTTGTTCTCTGTACAGGTACTTATCTGAAAGCAAGATGTATCTATGGAGATGTCGTAAATCATACAGGACCAAATGGACTTATGGCAGCCAATCATTTGTCGGATTCCATGAAAGAAGCCGGAATCGGTATCCGCCGGTTTAAGACAGGTACACCTGCAAGACTGGATAAGAGAACGATTGATTTCTCTCAGATGGAGGAACAAAAGGGTGATGAGCATATCGTTCCATTTTCATTTACAAATACAGAAGAAGATATCAAGAGGGATCAGGTATCCTGCTGGCTTTGTTATACAAATGAGGAAACACATGAGATCATTCGTGAGAATATCAACCGTTCTCCATTGTTTTCCGGTGTGATCGAAGGTACAGGACCTAGATACTGCCCTTCGATCGAGGACAAGGTTATGAAGTTTCCGGATAAGACGAGACATCAGATTTTTATAGAGCCGGAGGGTGAATTTACAAATGAGATGTATATGGGCGGAATGTCCAGCTCTCTCCCAGAGGATGTTCAGTATAAGATGATACGGAGCATGAAAGGACTTGAGAATGTCAGGATCGTAAGAAATGCTTATGCGATTGAGTATGATTGTATCAGTGCGATCAATCTGAAGCATTCACTGGAATTTAAGGATGTGGAAGGCTTATTTGGAGCAGGTCAGTTAAATGGAAGCTCCGGTTATGAGGAAGCGGCAGCACAGGGACTTATGGCCGGTATCAATGCAGCCAGAAAGGTGCTTGGAAAAGAGCCTGTTGTACTGGATCGTTCACAGGCTTATATAGGTGTGTTGATCGATGATCTGGTTACAAAGGAGACAAAAGAACCATACCGAATGATGACTTCCAGAGCAGAATATCGTCTGCTGTTAAGACAGGATAACGCGGATCTTCGACTGACCGATATAGGTCATGAAATCGGGCTGATCGACGATGAGAGATATGAGAAATTCTGTCAGAAACGTACAATGATCGAAGAAGAAACAAAGCGTTTAACTGAAACGATGGTTGGCGGAAACAGTAAGATTCAGGAATTCTTGCGTTCTATGGAAACAACAGAGTTAAAGACAGCAGTAAGTCTTGCAGAGCTGACCCGCAGACCGGAGCTTTCTTATGAGAAGATTGCACCAATCGATCCGGAGAGACAGCCGTTGCCTGCGGATGTGATCGAACAAATTGATATATCGATCAAGTATGAAGGATATATCAAGAGACAGACGGAACAGGTACATCAGTTTAAGAAGCTGGAAAAGAGAATGATCCCGGCTGATCTGAATTATGATGATGTGTCGAATCTTCGAAAAGAAGCCAGACAGAAGTTAAAGGATATCAAGCCGGAAAATATCGGTCAGGCATCCAGAATCTCCGGTGTATCACCGGCAGATATATCTGTGCTGCTGGTTTATCTGAAGATGAAGCAGCATGCCGTAGAGCCTGAAAATAAATAAAAAAGCAGATATGAAGATAATATAAAATTATCTGTAGGTAAGTGTTATTTTTGAAAGCATATAATATGAGATGTAATATATATGTTCAGAAATATATAGAAAGGATACCATAAATATGGATCGACTATATGAAGTAGCAAAGAAGATAGATATTGAATTAAGTGATCATCAGTTAGAACAGTTTCAGAAATATTATGAGCTTCTGGTAGAGTGGAATAAGGTTATGAATCTGACAGCCATCATAGAGAAGGAAGATGTCATTATAAAGCATTTTGCAGATAGTCTTCTACTTGCAAAATATAAAAAGCTGGATGAATCTTTATCAGTCATAGATGTAGGGACCGGAGCAGGATTTCCCGGAATACCGCTTAAGATCGCATTTCCGGGATTAAAGGTAACTTTGATGGATTCCCTGAATAAGCGTGTAAAGTTTTTAAATGAAGTTATCCGCACGCTTGAGCTGGATGATATAGAAGCTGTTCACAGCAGAGCTGAGGATGGTGGAAGAAATGTACAGTATCGTGAGAAGTATGATCTTGCGGTATCAAGGGCAGTTGCCAATCTTTCTTCTTTATCGGAATTTTGTATGCCATTTGTTAAGACAGGTGGATATTTTATTCCATATAAGGCATCCGGACTGGATGAAGAGATCCATGCAGGAAAGAAAGCCATTCGTATCCTTGGAGGACAGGTAGAGAATATCTTCCATACAACGATACCTGATACGGATATGGAGCGTTGTTTTGTCTTCGTGAAGAAGATAGCAGCAACACCGGAGGAGTATCCAAGAAAAGCAGGAACAGCGACAAAGAAGCCTCTTGGAATGAAAGAAAAATAAAAAAGTATAGTAGAAATGAAAATATATAATATGAAAAATATATAATATCAATGAAAGACATTATATAAAAATGGAGCAGGTATTTGTAAACCTGCTCCATTTTTATTAGGAAAATATACAGAAAAATGATCTGTTCGTTTTATTATCAAATGTTAGAATATTATCTTGTAGCACGAGTGTGCCGTTTTTCTTTACGTCTCTCTCGAATTTCTGTCTGTTTTTGTTTGATAGCTTCAACACCGTTTTTATCTATTGGTTTAATTGTTTTAACAACATAGTATTTTCCGTTATCAAGTGGTTTAAATTTTATCTTTCCACTGAAATAACCATGGTGCCAGCATTTCCCTGCACAGATGTAAGAAGACGGACTGTTTGAAAACCATTCAAGCCTCTTATTGATCTTCTTGTTACATTTGTAGCATCTTATACAGGTAATATCTTCATCGTCCATTGCTTCCTGCTTGCTTGAAAATTCTCTTGTAATGTATTCATACTGATTATTATGTATGGCTACAATTTCCTCTTCCTTTTTTGTAGGATGAATATACAGATCGAAGCTGTATAAATCTTTCAAATTTCTTGGATGCATCTCTTTTAAAACAAGAGCGGTATATCTGGCATCGTTTACAGCAGAATGAAAAGGTTCATCTTCCGGTATATTAAAATCTGCAACTGCTTTTTCCAGTTTACTGACGGTAGAACCGGTTGGATCGACCATGTTTGCATATATCTGCTGAAGATTTAAAAATTTCAAAGGACGAGGAAGCTTGTCCATATAGTAGAAAGCCATATTTGTCTGTAATTCGGTAAGATCCATGGGACCCCAGGTACAAAAGATATAATCTTTACCGCACCATTCCAGAAATTCCGTACAGACTTCTTTAAATCCTCTTCCTTTTGCCAGATCCGTTTCATCATAATTTAAAATGGTTCTGATTTTTGAATGTAATTTTTTATAGATCCGGGGTTTTATCAAACTGGAATATTCATCAATGATGCGATAGTTCTTATCTACTTTAACTGCACCAATTTCGATAATTTCAAAAGGCATTCGGGGATGTTCTCCGATATGACCGGAATAACTTTGATTCCACTCAAGATCCATTACGATATAGTTCATGTGTATTGATCCTTTGATTTGTTATATGAAAATAACTGTCGTATACTTTCAAATTAATTAATTTACATCTATGAAATTCTGAAAATAATTTAAAATATAAGAATTTCATAAAAAATGCACCTGGCGGGATTCGAACCCACGGCCTTCCGCTTAGGAGGCGGACGCTCTATCCTGCTGAGCTACAAATGCAGACGAGTTAAACTTTATAGAAACCCTAACATTACTATGATACCTAAGAATATTAGAAATGTCAATTTTTAAAAAATGACATTTCCCTGCAGCCAGATTTCACCTTTAAAACGGCGCCCCGGAGCCGGTAGCCCGAGAAGATCTTTTTCATTAATGGCTATGGTCATAAGCATTTCATTTGTTTCCACGTTCAGAAGATAGACATTATCATTTGTATAATCATTCTTACATAAGGTGTAGTCCAGAATATTTCCTATAATAGAATAATGTTCTGTCTCAATACCATATGGCATGAAATTTGTTTCTACAATAGAAAGAATGTCTTCATAATGTGACCGACGGTTTACCTGTGTATAGATATCCATGTCATCCAACGTAAGACTTTCCATTGCGGTGCGATCACCTTGTCTGGCAGCTTCAATTAACTTGTTTCGGTTAGCAGAAGAATGATTGTGTTCTTTTGTTGATGGTGGAAGCTGTTCTATATCAAGTATGATCTTACCATTTGTAGACAGACCGGACATATAAGCCTTATTGATCAGATGGTTGGAGTAGTTCATCCATTTTGTATTTGCATAGTCGGAAACATTGGTAAGAAAGAAGATAAGTGTCATGCCGAGATTATAATCCTCACATACACCGGCAAAAGATTCTTTATCTCCGTGCTTTTCTATATAGATGCGTTCCTGATTCATTACGGAAGAACTGCGAACATAAGGAAAGTAATATTCAAATGAAACTGTGTTGTCGATATCCATTTCACCAACAAGTGAAATGCCAAAGCCTTCTCCAAAGTCTTTGGTCAGTTGGACAAGACGTGTGTCTGCATCAACAGTTATAATATTTCTTGTTGTTGGATAGGCAATGATTTCTTTTGTGATCGGAGTCAATTGCCTTCTGTTTTTTATATCGGAAAAACCAATTGAACGCAGATAACTGTGCATACAGACACCTCCTGTCTTACATTTTTATAATTTAGTCTAATTTACTATGGTCAAAAAAGTCTGTTTTATATAATTAAGCTTCAATTTTATCCTTGCCACCCATGTATGGACGAAGTACTTCTGGAATTCTTACTGAGCCATCTTCCTGAAGGTTGTTCTCGAGGAAGGCAATTAACATTCTAGGTGGAGCAACTACAGTATTATTTAAGGTATGTGCAAGATACTTCTTACCATCTTCGCCCTTTACACGAATCTGAAGTCTTCTTGCCTGAGCATCACCCAGATTTGAACAACTTCCTACTTCAAAGTACTTCTTCTGACGTGGTGACCATGCTTCTACATCCAGTGATTTAACTTTCAAATCTGCGAGGTCACCTGAGCAGCATTCCAGAGTACGAACAGGAATATCAAGTGAACGGAAAAGATCAACTGTATTCTGCCATAATTTATCAAACCACATCTTGCTTTCTTCCGGTTTACAGACAACGATCATTTCCTGTTTCTCAAATTGATGAATACGATATACACCACGTTCCTCAATACCATGAGCACCTTTTTCTTTTCTGAAACATGGAGAGTAGCTTGTTAATGTCTTTGGAAGTTCTTCTTCCGGAATAATCTGATCGATGAATTTACCAATCATGGAGTGCTCGGATGTACCGATCAAGTAAAGATCTTCGCCTTCAATCTTATACATCATCGCATCCATTTCCGCAAAACTCATAACACCTGTAACTACATTGCTTCGAATCATGAAAGGAGGAACACAGTAGGTAAATCCTCTATCAATCATGAAGTCTCTTGCATAAGAGATAACAGCAGAATGGAGTCTTGCAATATCACCCATCAGATAGTAGAAACCATTTCCTGCTACACGTCTTGCTGAATCAAGATCCAGTCCGTGAAGATGTTCCATGATCTCTGAATGATATGGAATCTCAAAATCAGGAACGACCGGCTCACCAAAGCGTTCAATCTCTACATTTTCGGAATCGTCCTTACCGATAGGAACTGATGGATCAATGATATTTGGAATGACCATCATGATTTCTTTTACTTTTGCTTGAAGTTCTGTTTCGTTTTCCTGTAATTCTGATAAACGCTCAGCCTGTTCTGTTACCTGTTTCTTAATTTCTTCAGCTTCTTCCTTTTTACCCTGAGCCATTAAAGCACCAATCTGCTTGGACAGTTTATTCCTATTCGCTCTCAGATCATCTGCTTCCTGCTGTGTAGCTCTTGCCTGTGCATCGAGTTCAATTACCTCATCAACAAGTGGGAGCTTGCTGTCCTGAAATTTGTTTTTAATGTTCTGTTTTACTACATCTGGATTCTCTCTTAAAAATTTAATGTCTATCATTTTTTGATATTCCTCCTAGTTTATATGAATATTGTATATCCATATGTTTTTATATTTTTTTGACTAAAGTCATTATTGTTCTGAAAATTATTATTGTTCTATAATATCTTCAATTTCTTCATCCAGAGTTTTTGCACGTTCAATTGCTTCTTTCTCTTCATCGGAGAGAGCAACATAAGATTCTCCTCGAATCAATTCTTTAGCATATGCAAAACATCCTTCTCTGGAATGCATACAGTTTAGAACAATACCATTGTTATTGCTATCCATAAATGCAATAGCAAAGCTGAGACTTCCACCCATTCCTTCAAAGGCATCGTATTTTACAAGACCAATCTTACTTATGCAGGAGGCAAGAGTTTCCTGTATCTCTTTATGTTCCTTTGTAAGACGTTTGGAATTATTTTTAACAGCGTCCATTTCAGCAAAACGATCAAGAATAATGTCTTCCATATCGCCTGCTGTTTTCCCGTTTAGAAGACGTTTGATATCTTTATTTCTTTTTCGTATATTTGCCAGTATATAGAATATAAATATAAACTGGGCGATGATTAAAATGAATAAAATGATGAAAAGGATAGCAGGATCCAGACCAATCTTATCAAGTAATGTATTGTTCATCTGATATAGTTCCTTTCCGTTTATTCTCTGTTGATGGAATATAACATCTCTGTTATTCTTTCCAATTCATCCTGAGAATAGTAATTTATTTCAATTTTTCCTTTTTCATTGTTCTTTGATTTTATAGCTATCTTTGCACCCAAAATATCTTTTAAACGACTTTCAATATCATTATAGAAGATAGATAAATCGTTTGTGGCTACAATATTTTCTTTCGACTCTTTCGGAATACTTAAAAGCTTTTTAATATAAATCTCTGTGTCGCGAACACTAAGTTTATTATCAAAGATAAAATTGGCCGCTTCTGTCTGTAATTCAGCGTCTTCAATCGGAATTAGTGCACGAGCATGACCGGTTGTTAGTTTATCTTCAATAATCATCTGACGTACTTCGTCGCATAATTTTAAGAGACGAAGAGAATTTGCGATAGTTGATCTGTTCTTGGACACCTTTTCAGCAACTTCTTCCTGAGTCAGACTATATTCATTAATCAGGCTTTCATATGCCAGAGCTTCTTCAATTGGGTTCAGATCTTCACGTTGAATATTTTCAATGAGAGAAATCTCCATAATTTCACGATCTGTATATTCCCGAATGACGACAGGAACTTCTTTTACACCGGCAAGTCTGGCTGCGCGCCATCTGCGTTCACCGGCAATAATCTCATAAAATTTGCCTTTTTTTGTAACAATAAGGGGTTCTAATACACCATACTGTTTGATAGAATCTGCAAGTTCCTGTAATGCATCTTCATCGAATTGCTTTCTGGGCTGAGATTTATTTGGCTCAATCTGTGTTATCTTAACTTTTTGTTCTACTTCTTTTACAACTTCCTTTACAACTTCTTTTGTAATGGTTTTTGTTGTTTCGCCAGGAGTAGATTTGGATTTCGTTCTTGCTTCATCGCCTGTGGGAATCAGTTGATTCAGACCTCTTCCCAAACCTTTTTTTGTGGGCATGATTTTCCTCCTGTATTTTATTTATAATAATCATTTTCGATTACTTCATCTGCAAGCATCATATAGTGTTCAGCTCCAGCAGATTTTGGGTCATATTCAATTATAGGCATTCCATAACTTGGTGCTTCTGCCAGACGTACATTTCTGGGAATCATAGTGTTATAGATATGCTGATTCAGATTTTCTTTTACATTTTCTACAACCTGCATAGAAAGATTTGTTCGTGAATCATACATAGTGAATACGATTCCTTCAATCGTTAGTAAACGGTTAAGCTGTTTTCGAATCAAATTTACTGTATAGATTAACTGTGATAATCCATCCAGAGCAAAAAATTCACACTGAATAGGAACTAATACTGTGTTGGCTGCAGTTAAGGCATTGACAGTTAACATTCCGAGAGCAGGTGGACAATCTATAATGATGTAATCAAATTTTCGCCTTACACTTTTAAGATGATTTTTAAGGACATATTGTGGGTCTTCTACCGTAACAAATTCTACTTCAGCACCTGCGAGTTCTCGACTTGCAGGTAATAGATTCAAACCTTTGATATCGGGATAGGCATCAATAATCATACATTCGCCAAGGTTACAATCGCCATTTAGCATATCATATACACTGTATTCAAGTGCATTCTTATCGATACCGAGACCACTTGTCATATTACCCTGTGGATCCATATCTACAGCTAATACCTTCTTTCCCTTTTTTGCAAGGCAGGCTGCAAGATTAATTGCAGTTGTAGTTTTTCCTACGCCACCTTTCTGGTTGGCAATTGCGATTATTCTTCCCACTTGTTGATAATCTCCTTCTTAAAGTCTAATAACAGATGTTTCACGTGAAACATTTTATTTACAAATTTATTTTTTGCTTTGTTGTATTATTTTTTCCTTGTCCATTATATCACTATAATAGAATTATTGAAATGAAAAAATCTCTATATATTATAAAATCCCGTCACACTAATTAAAAAATAAATTAGCAGAACGGGTACAAGAAAATGTCTATATAAAAGGAAAGATGTGACGTAACATGATATAGCGGGCTCCGGAAAGAGCAATTTAAAAAAAGGGGGGGATTAAATTTTGCTATATTATGTGTAGTCACATCAATCTTATCAAAACGTATAGACTGCGTTTCGATGGATTTATTATAACACTAATATGTAGAAATATCTACTATTATTTTGAAAAATGTAGAAAAAATTAAAAAAGATGTTCTCGTGAGATGAATTCCTCGCTGTGTTTCACGTGAAACAAGTAATGATAAACAAGTATGATTGTGTTTCACGTGAAACATATAATAATAAAAAATATGTCTGTGTTTCACGTGAAACATAAAATAGGATTGCTTCTTTATAGTAAGACAATCCTATCTTATGTTTGTTTACTTACTAAATTTTTATGTGTAAGAGTATCCTATCCGTTTATTCCATATATCTGTTAGAATATCATTAATTGCTCTAAGAATTTAGAAACCTCCACCCAGGCTTTTTTGGATTCCGGCATAAGGGTCATACCCATTTGAAAAACATGGAACATATTCTCATATATGGATAAACGAACTTTTACACCCTGGGCTTTTGCTTTTTCAGCAACAAGAACAGAATCAGATAAAAGCATCTCATTAGATCCAACCTGAATCAGCATCGGAGGAAAACCGGTAAAATCACCAAACAATGGGGAGATATAAGGATCACTTGAGTCATGAGCTCCCGGATAAACACTGTTGTAGATTAAGCTTTCATTTGTATTTCCAAAAAGTGGATCAATCTCAAAATTCTCTGTATAGGATGGACCACTTGCTGTCAGGTCTGTCCATGGAGACATAGCTACGATTCCGGCAGGAAGAATACGATCTCGATCTGCAAGATAATGGCATAATGCCATAGCTAATCCGCCACCGGCAGAATCACCGGCCAGAATGATATGGTTTTCAGAGTAGCCATGGGTTAACAGCCAGTCATATGAATATAAGGCATCGTTTAAAGCTGCTGGATATGGATTCTCCGGGGCAACACGATAATCAATGGAAAGAACAGATGCGCCTTTCCCAAGCTCTGAATATAAACCGGCAAACATACGATACTGTGTCTTAAAAGCTCCGACATATCCGCCACCATGAAATTGAAGGATGACATATGGATTATGGGAATTTTTCCATTTTAACATTTCCATTTTGAAATTCTTTGTTTCTATTAATTCGCTGGTAAAATGATCCGGATATTTATATGTTTTATCAATGTCGCTTTTGGAACGATTGTTATTTCTAATCTGTGTAAGAAGGTTGTTACTATTGAAATCTGCGACCAGTTCACATACAAGTTTTGCTTGTTTGCTCATTCCGGAATTATCAGGAGATGAGGAAGAACCGGAGGTTAATTTATCTAAAAGTGCCATTTAATAAAATCTCTCTTTCTAAATTTAGTTAATAGTAAGCAGTGCACAACGAAAAATAATTGCTGGCACTGCTTTTACTATAAGATAATTTGTATTTGTAGGTTATTACCTGTGATGTCATTTATAAAATAATATCCTATGCTTGAAATATAATTCTATATATGAAATATAATTTTATACATGAAATCTACGTTTTAGTTCTGTTGTTGCAGGTCGATCTCCGAATACCAGTGTACCACCGAGCAACAGAGCACTCATAACATCTGCAATGATCATAAAGAAATCATGTTTAAAGAACTTTCCGGTAAGCATAAGTATTGTCAGGATCACACAAATAATAATGATATATACCTGTAATAAAATATAGGATTGCCAATTTTCAGTATTAATAATCATCAAAACAAGAATTGCAATGTCTAGCATTGCAATAACACAAGGTATTGCAAAGTCGATTGACCATCCGGTATATCCAAGTATATAATCAACCAATACAAGAACGGGCATGATGAAAATTGCCTGTACCAGCATTTTCTTTCGATGACTCTTATTGTGCCTAAATGAATAGATCAGTGAAAAACAGGCATATGCAAGTCCGATTCCGCACAGGGCTGACCATTTTACCTTTGAATATGTCAGGTAATTGATCAGAATAAGGACACCTTCTACAACAATACTGCAAAATATTGTCAGTTTAATAACAAACCGCATACGACGCATTGCGGGCGTAATATCCGGATACATAACAGATTTTGACTTCTCACCGGTTCCTTGACTATGGTCAAGAAAGTCTTTTTCACTTTCCGGATCTTTCACCGGATCATATTCCAGAACTCCGTTACATAAAGGACATGAAAGGGAGTGATCCAGAACATCTATGTTACAACGTCTACATTTACTCATAATACACCCCGTTACTTTCTATCGATACATGAATTCCGTCTCGAACCATCTGGCGGAAAAATTCTTTTTGTATAAATGTTTCACGAATGGCAGAGCTGAAGGTGAAGACCAGTGTATCCTTATAACTGATGACACTTCCTTTGATGAACTGTCCTTTGGACATTGACAGAACGACATGGAAGCGGTCGATATATTCCTTATACATATCATCAACGGATACAACTCCAAGGTTTGTGATCGTTGATGTATTTGCTTTTAATGAAGCTTTATAAATACGGCGCATGGCGATGCTCTTAAAGACACGCGGAACGGCACGGATGATAAAATTTACTTCATTGGAAACGTTATAGGATAACAGCTTCTCCAGATTTTCTTTATTGATTTGTTCCTTCAGACTATCTGCGATGATGTGCAGAACATCTTCAAATGTATAAGTATCCTTCTCCGGCTTGAAGTAAGCGGAGACAACGGCAAAGAAGTTCTTCGTTGTATTGGAATTAAAATATGGGCGAAGATTTACAGGAACGACGGTGCTGATCGGACGCTTGGAAGGCTGACCCTTCAGGTATTCTTTGTAGATTGCCCAAGTAAATGTACCGAGCAGATACTGGTTGATGGTTACGCCATATTTTGCTGCCGCCTGTTTGATCTCGGCAACCGGGATGTAGCCGTGCAGGATAGCAAAATGATTAAATGGCAGCTTTTCCCCCTTTAAGATAACTGCTTTTTCCGTCTTATAGGAACGTTTGGCAGGTCGTATATAGTTCTTCTTATAGCTGTCCTCGATATCCAACGAGGAATCTGCATTTAAGGTATTACCTGCTTTTTCAGCAAGTTCCGGGTATTTGTACCGGAGGTACTGGTAAGTCAATTCCTTCAGAAAAATAAGAGCACCATTTCCGTCTGTTAGGACATGAAATACTTCCAGATTGATCCGCTTCTGATAGTAGGTAACACGGAACAGATATTCGTTATTTGTATAGGGATTGATATACAGACAAGGATATGTATCTTCCGGTATTACCCTTGGAGCAGGCCGATTATTTGCTTCAAAGTAATACCAGAAAATACCATTTTTTAGTTTGTGATTAAACACATCAAAAAATGGAAGAATCTTGTCCAATGCCTTTTGCAGAAGTTCTGCATCGATGTCTTCTGTCAATGTAACGGAAATGCGGTAAACATTACTTACATTTTCACTTACAATGACAGGAAACAGATTGGCTGTATTATCGAGTTTATCCCATTTAATTGTCTTATTTAATCGTTTAGACATGAAAGATCACCTGATTTACATAGCTTCCGGTGCATTGATTCCAAGGAGATCTAATGCATCGTGAAGTGTTTTCTTTGTAAGGTATGTGAGCATGACACGGGCATTCTTTACATTTTCCTCCGGCACGTTGATACGTGTAGAGTTGTAGAATTTGTTAAATGCCTGAGCAACATCTACAGCAAATCTTGCAACAACAGATGGTTCGTATTTCTCTGCTGCATCCGATACAACCTTAGGAAAACGGTTGATTTCTTTTAAGAGATTCATAGCGTCCGGTTCAGAGATCGTGCTATAATCAACCGGCTTTGCAGGATCAAAATTCTCAGCAAGTCTTACAACGCTGGAGCATCTTGCATGGGTGTACTGAACATAAGGGCCGGTCTCACCATCAAAGTTCAATACTTTGTCCCAGCTAAAGGATACATCTTTGATACGCTGGTTATAAAGGTCATTGAAAAGAACAGAGCCAACACCGACGATCTTGGCAACTTCTTCTTTATCAGGAAGGTTTGGACTCTTTTCTGAGATGATTTCAAAACTCTTTTTAATTGCATCATGCAGGATGTCTTCTGCGTAGATGATATTTCCGCTTCTGGTTGAAAGCTTTGCACCCTCTAAGCTTACCAGTCCATACGGAATGTGAACCAGAGAATCCTTCGCCCAGTCATTTCCGAGAAGCTCTACTACTTTGAACACCTGTGCAAAATGCAGCTTCTGTTCCTGTCCGGTTACATATAAGCATTTTGTGAAATGATAGGTATTCTTACGATAGAAGATAGCAGCCAGATCACGGGTTGCATAGATGGAGCTTCCATCTTTCTTTGTAACGATACATGGGGCCATATCATAGTCGGACAGATCTACGATCATAGCACCCTCGCTTTCCTTTAACAGGTTCGCGTTTGTCAACTGGTCAACAACGTCCTGGCATTTGTCACGATAGAAGCTTTCACCGAGATAATAATCAAAATCCATACCCAGAAGATCATAGGTACGTTTGTATTCTACAAGACTGATGTCCTTGAACCACTGCCAGATTGAAAGTGCTTCTTCATCACCATGTTCCATCTTGCTGAACCATGCTCTTGCTTCATCTACAAGCTCCGGATTCTTGTCTGCTTCTTCATGGAACTTCACATAGAGACGCATAAGCTCGGCAACGCCATCTTTCTCAACTGCTTCCTTTGTGCCCCAGTTCTTATATGCAACGATCAGCTTACCAAACTGTGTACCCCAGTCACCTAAGTGGTTGATACGGATTACTTTATAGCCGAGTTTGGAATAGATCTTATAGAGGGAATTACCTATGATAGTAGTTCTGAGGTGTCCAACGTGGAAGTTCTTTGCTACGTTTGGCGAGGAGTAATCGATACAGATAACCTTGTCTGCACCTTCGTCTGAACCACCAAAGTTGTCCTTTAATGCAGCTTCGATCATAGTCTGGACAAAGATATCTTTCTTTACGAAGAAGTTTAGATATGCACCCTGAACATCAATCTTATCGAGAAAATCAACATCACCGATAGCTTCTTTGATATCGGCTGCAATCAGATTTGGTGCTTTATGCATAGTCTTTGCAAGTCTGAAGCAAGGAAATGCATAATCACCAAGCTCCTGCTTTGGTGGTATCTCAATAAAGGTTGCTATTTCTTCAGCAGTCATGCCTTCTACATGATCTGCAATCAGATTTACGATTTTTTCTTTCATAATTAAGGTTGTCCTTTCAAATTCTTTCTTATATATTAAGGAAATGTCCTTATTTTTCTTTCATTTCATAATTAAGGGGGAGAACCCATAATCTACATTATTTCAATTGGGATAGAAAAACGGATATCTGTTCCACTAATGATATCACCATCTATCTTAAGTTGTCCATTTAACAGATAAATAAGCTCCTGAATGCGGTGAAGTCCACTGTTCCATGGAGAGGTGTGACTGTAATTCTTATCAATGCCGATGCCGTTATCGTTGATATGTACCGATATCTGATCGCTAAGAATCTGAATATTGATATCAATACGATTTGCATTTGCATGCTTATATACATTGTCCAGACATTCACACAGTATACGGATCAGACTGATTGTGATAATTTCCGGAATCTCGATCGAAGCGTCCGGACAGTCAATGTCAGATTCAATGACACATTCCGGGTGAGTGTCTTTATATCGGAAAATGGTATCCCTTAACAAGGTTTCAATCGGTACAGACGTATCGATGTCCCCGGTAAGTCCTGAAAGGATAGCATTCAGAGAATCTTTCATGGAAATTGTCCTTTCAATCAGTTCATCAAGGGTGACTGTTGCCCGGTTGATATCGGATTTGATCAACCATGACAGGGAATCCAGAGTATGTCTGGTTCGATCTAGCTGATCCAGAATATCGGTATGTAGGGTCTGTACCAATTTGTCCTGATCGTATTTCTTCAGACGTAAGATATTGAATCCATGATTGATAACCGGAAGATTTTCTTCGGTAGATTCATCATCTTCAAGTGCAGTTGATTCTTTTGTGAATTCATCTGCCAGTTCGTCCAAGAAAGTATCCAGTTTTCTGGTCGCTGTATGAAGGAGAGTGATCCTGCTTTTCAGCTCGTCAGCATCAGCCTGTAAGCTATGGATATTTGCCGTAAGTTCAGCATCAGAAGCATTTAGTTCTTTTAATTCCTGTTCAATCTGTGCTGCTTTTTCCTCCTGCGTTGTAGTCGTTGTAGAAAATGGAGAAAAAACATTATGTCCGGCACTGTTTTTAAAGGAATAGACCTCCAGTGTTTTCATAAGCTCATCAATTTTGATCTTCAATTCAAACTGCTCTGTTTTTAAAGACTGGATCTGTTCCAGCTTCGCTACATACAATCCGTTGAAGTAGTCCAGCATTTCCTGATTGGAATCCCGCACTGTTTTCAGATTTTCCGTTGTTGAAATATCCATGATATTCTCCATTCTCCTCTATAACCGATAAGAGGTTTTGTTGTTTTTATTGTACCTTATTCGTCAAGGTCATTATCAAATGTTTCCTGCAGCTGTCGTCGGCGTTCTTCATATTGTTTTCTTCTTGCTGCCTGAATCGCACGCTGACGTTTTCTTGCCTTCTTTATATGGATCAGATAGATCACAAATAATATGGCAAGAAGAAGCAGAGCTGCAAAAATGATCCATAACGGACGGATTAATAGTTTCTTTTTTGTTATTGGAGCTGCAACTGTAGTATCAGCTGCATTCTCCGTGTTTTTTGATGACAGCTGTTTACCATCCGGATTATAGCCGGTTACGGTAAGATCTGTTGTTCCGATCATATTTCCTCCATAGGAGAGGATCAGATGCCCCACGGTATAAGTATCTCCATCTTTTACAGGTTCTTTGTTATATTCGATACTGTAAGTTAATTTCTTAATATCATCATTTTTATTGAAATTCAGTTTATAGTCCTTATCAATCTGCAATGTAATATCAGAAGCGGAATCAGCTTTGTAATAGGAGTTCAGATAATCAAGCGTCTGTGATGTCTGGGTGCTGTCAAAGGTATAGTCGGCCAGAGGGGTCTGGAGACTATAATTCCGGAAGCAATACTCATAGATGGCTTTGCTGTCAGTGTAGGTATTTGCCGCACCATTGCAGTTCATCAGAACACAGATCAGTTCTGTATCACCTTTTTTACTCCAGGTAACAAGGGTATTTAATGCATCGTTTGTGTAGCCGGTCTTACCACCTTCACAGTATTCATAGTAATATTTGCTGTCAGGATTTGTCATCTTGCAGTGTTGCCAGAGCTGACGTTCTTCCTCACAGATATTTGTCGGTCCGATGACGTGATTTCTGGTACCTGTTATTTTACGGAATTCATCGTGTTTCAGACAGGCTTTGGTTATTAACGCCATGTCATAACAGGTCGTATAGTGATTCTCATCCGGCAGGCCGTTTGCATTTACAAAATGAGTGCCAAGGCAGCCAAGTTCGACTGCACGTTCATTCATCATCTTAGCAAAATCTTCGATGCTTCCGCCGGAGACAAATTCTCCGATGCCCCATGCAACTTCATTTGCGGATTCCAGCATCATACCATAGAGGGCATCCTCCATAGAGATTTGTTCACCTTCATCCAGACCGATATGGCTGCTTCCTCGATCAATGCCGAAGACGGCATCGTGTGACATTGTTACAGTATCGGTCAGCTTTGTATTTTCAATGGCAAGTAAGAAGGTCAAAAGCTTCGTAATACTTGCCGGGTACTGTTTATCAAAAGCGTTTTTTTGATATAGAATATTCCCAGTATTTGCATCCAGTACGATGGCATAGTTGGATGCAAGCTCCGGTGCTTTGCCCGGTTCGTCAGGGTACTCGGTTGTAACTAAGTATTCAGTTGTTCCATCCTCATCTGTGCTGTTATCTGATCCTTCGTTTGTAGAGTCATCAGATGCCGTATTCGTAACTGTACTGTCTGGAAGAAACAAATGGTCTGTTCCGGCAGCAGAGGATGACGTGCTGTCTATATAGAAAACGCTCATGGTAAATAACAGAACAGTGGACAGGATAACGACAGGAATTGCATGTCTTGTCCTGTTTTTCTTCGGGTTCTTTCTTATCTTCATGAACGGTTATTCTCCAATGCTATTTCTTTGTTCGATATGCAACCAGCCGGTTGATCGGAGTACCAAGAGCAGAAAACTTTGCTTCGTATTCTGTCATGATATTTCCTTCGTTGTATTCGGAATGGTGCAGATCATATGTGTAGTTTTCAAGTGTCCATCCTGCTTCCGGAACCTGCTCTAAGGAGAAGTCAAATAATGGGCGGTTATCTGTCTTGAACATAACACGTCCGTCCGGCGCAAGGATATGATCGTAGTGTTCGAAAAAGTGAGTTGAAGTCAGACGTCTCTTGGCATGGCGATCTTTTGGCCATGGATCAGAGAAGTTCAGGTAGATATTTGCTACTTCATTCTCTGCAAAGACATTCTCGATATATTCGGCATCCATTCTTATAAAATAAAGATTGGTCATGCCTTCTTCCTGTTCACGTTTCTCGATGGCGCGCACCAGAACGCTGGAATATTTCTCGATACCGAGATAGTTGATATCCGGATTCTGTCTGGCAAGCTCCATAATAAATTGTCCTTTTCCCATACCGATCTCGATGTGGATAGGATTTGTATTTCCAAAAAATTCGCTCCATTTGCCTTTCATGCTTTCTTCGTCATGCACGACATATTTGTTGTCGGCAATTGTCTCTCTGGAGCCTTTTACGTTTCTAAGTCTCACGAGGGTGTTCCTCCAAAATAATCTTAATTCGCAATGCCCACTATGTGGTCAATTCGCAATGCCCACCATGTGGTCAATTCGCAATGCCCACTATGTGGTCAATTCGCAATGCCCACTATGTGGTCAATTCGCAATGCCCACCTCGCCTGACGGCTCGTTGTAGTGCTTCGCACTATAGAATTACATATATATAGAACTCGCCGTAAGCAAGCTTCCGCTCGTTCTACATATATATAATTCTGCATTGCTCATTGTTCCATTATATCAATATTAGGGTTTTAAAGTAAATAGCAGGGCGGCTTTTTTTATGTTTTTTCGTGGGTTTTCATAAGGAAATCTGCGAAATAAAGGAACTTATTTCAGTTTCTTCATATAATGTGTTATAGAGGACTTTTTTACCGGAAGGATGGAAGGCGTTGATGGATGAAAAAAGTAATTCGGTTTGGAGGGGTGAACGATGCGGAATCAGAAATTTCAGAAAAAAGTGACAGCCCGTAGTTATTGTAATAAAGGATTTAACCGGTGGTGTGTCTGCCTGTATAAGGGGTATGAGGAAGTAAAAAAGATTTTAAATCAGGATTGTTGTAATAGAGAAAAGAAACCGCACTGCTACAATAGAAGAAGATAAAAATCAATAGGGAAAAAGTACAAAAATCCGCATAAAATCTATGCAAATAACCGATATTAAAAAAAGTTAAAATTTTTTGAAAAAAATGCTTGCATTTGGATAAACTATGTTATATAATCAATTTCGTTGTCGGCGAGATAACAAATTAAAAAAGACTTCGGGCCGCTAGCTCATTTGGTAGAGCACCTGACTCTTAATCAGGGTGTGCGGGGTTCGAGCCCCCGGCGGCCCACTACAAAAGTCCTAATTTGGCAGATATTTGAAGCTGCTGGGTTGGGGCTTTTTTTCGGTTTAGGAATATATATTTTTGATTCAGGTAGTTCTCTTTTTTTCAGGAATAATAACCGTTACGGAATAGATTCCATTTTCGTAATTGATCAGGCAAAATCCGCCGCAGGCTTCAGCAGAATTTTTTACATTCTTCAAACCATATCCATGAATAAAGTCCAGATTTTCTATATCTTCCGGTGGTTTTTCTCCAATAGGAAAATGGTAGGTATTTGTAATATAGATCGTAAAGGTATGTTCAATCGTCTGAATATTGATATTGATTTCTCCACTCTGTTCTTCCAGACAGGCATTTAATGCATTATCTAACAGGTTTCCAAGAATAATAGTCATATGATAATCGTCACATGGAACAAGGTCATTGTCGATTTTTAGTTTGGTTGTGAGTTTGATGTTGTGTCGGGCAGTCCGAAGCATAAGATTGCTTATAAAAGCGTCGATGACCAGATTTCCTGTATTTACAGTACAATATCTGGCTTCCAGATCGGACATGGTTTCTCTTGCATATGGAATGATACGATCATAGTGTTCTTCATTTACACAGGTCTCAATATAGAATAAATGCTTCTTGATATCATGCATGAATCCACGAATGTTTTTATAGGCATCTCCAAGCTGCTGGTATTTCTGTCGCTGATAGTTTACCTGCTCGGTAAGCTGTCCTGCTTCCTGGGCAAGTGATTCAGCTTTTAAGACGCTCTGAAGAAGAATGTAGTTTACGATATTAATAATAAGCAGAAAGATAACAAGGATCAGGTAAGCATCAGGGTTGGTTTTATTCATGTGGAAAAAGGATGGCAATAGAACCAATATGCAGGATAAGGCTGGAATAAGAATCAGAAGTGCTGCATATTTTTTTGACTTTACACCGGCTTTTTTCTTCTTAATAATGTGAATAATCATGATAATCAAGATTATTAACAGATCACATATAAAAGAAATGGATGTAAATGTTATCTCAGGGAGGGTGTCGAATTGGATCGTAACATCCGTAAAATGAGCAATAATATAGTAGGCAAGCTCCTCACAGATTGAGATTATAATGGAGTAGCTTACAATTACCAATACACGATAAATAAACCCGGAGACAAAAAAGAAAGAGAGAAGAAAGGTCCTCAGATTTGTCAGTGAGGTACGGAAAAAGGTAACCATGTTTGATACATCACCATTAAAAGGCGCAGTTATCTTCCAGAAGATAAAATCAGATAATAAAAATGCAAGTATCAGCCAGTAAAAGCGTACTTTATCTTTTCTTTTTTCAAACATCGTCTGAAAGTATAAATATAATACGATGTTATCAATTATAGAACTTAACAATGTAATGTATGTTGACATTGATTCTCTTTCCTCTATAAAAATAATTAGTTTAATACATGTATGATTCGATCTGCATATAACTGCTGTAATGGACTTATCTTTCTTCTGCTGATCGGAAGCTGTTCACCATTATCCATTAAAACATGTGTCTGCTGAATGATCTGGATATGACCAATGTTGATCAGATATCCACGATAAGTTGAATAAAAGCTGTGTGTTGCCAGACGATTTTCCCATTCCTGAATGGTTCCCTCGCCATATAGAATAGCATCAGTCAGATGATATTCAAGATACCGTTTTTCACCTTTCACTGCCTGAATATATAAAAGGTTATTAACGGGGATCAGATGTTCTTCTCCATTTGTATCGATCACAATTTTAGTTATGTGTGAATGTTGATAACGACGGATAATATCAGACAGTAATTTTTCAATTCTTACATAGCTTACCGGTTTTGTAAGAAACTGAAATGGTTGTACTTCAAAGCTTTCCTGCATGTATTCAGGATAGGATGTTACAAATACAATAAATGATTCATCATATAATTCATCACGCAGATATCTTGCAATCGTCATGCCATTGATTCCGGGCATTTCGATATCCAGCAGAAGAATCTGAAATGGATGTTTCCGCTGTGCCTGTAAAAGGGCTTCGCCGGATTGGAATGATTCGATTTCAAATTGGATATTGTAAGATATCATATAATGCTTAATGTGTTCTGTCAGACAGGCAATATCTAACTGAGTGTCATCACAGATGCCGAGTCGAAAGGTCATAAATTCCTCCTGTTTTTCCAGATACCGATGTATACACTTATTACGCCTTCCATCATACAGATTGTAACCATTCCCATATAAAGTATCTGTCTGCATATATAGAGGACGATCATAAGGATACTCATAATTATACAGGTTATTATACATCGGTGAAATAATTTTTTTCGCTGATCTACAGATAATCGTTTGTTCTTTGTATCAACCGGTGCAACAGGGAGGATCATACCCCAGAAAATCAGATATAGAATAAGCAGCCCGACAGGTTCTATATATGGTACAAGAACCGGACCGAGAAAAACAGTCGCCAGATAAATGCCATATGAAAGCAGGGTACACCCAAGTCTTGTATTTGCATGGAAGCCTCCGGCAAAATGACGGATCGGGATAGTAACCAGAAGATAGCAAATGGTAATGCCAAATCGATGGACGAGCAGACCGAAGATAAGAACTATGATATCATATAAGAGAGACTCGATCAGATAGTCAAAGAGATAAGCATATATGGATTGTTGTTCTTTTGGTATCTGTCCGTCTTCTGTTAATATATCTGCCAGATATGTTCCGGGTTGTTTCATCAGCAAAAATCCCCCTTTTTATTAATAAAATCAGTATAACATGAAATAGTAAAAAATGTATTTTTTTAGAGTGAGTGGTCGAAATTCGGGAGTGAATGGTACAAAAATTACCGTTCACTCCCGAATTTCGACCACTCACTCCAAAATCGTCACAATTTGAAAAAGATGTGCTAAAATAAAGACACGGTTTGGGCTTTAGCCGTTGTGATTAAAGGGCAAAAAAGAAGAAAGGGGGAGATACTTATGAAGAAGACAGTAACCAAACTAATCTGTAAGTTTGGCGCACAACTCTGTGCCGTGGCTATGGTGATCGCACCACTGGTATCTGATATATGTAGAAATAAGTATTATCAGCCGGAAGAGCCTGAAGGATTAGCGGCTTTTGCCAATAAGCATAGGGTTAGCTAGAGGGGCTAAAAGTAGAAAGTGATTCTTCAAATAATGAAACACGTCATATTTTCCATGTTGTTTATAATAAGAAAAATCGACTGTAAATGGAAAATATGACGTGCTTTTGTTAAATAAAAATATTGAGCGCAGAGAGGTGGATATCATGATAAAAATAGAACATTTGACAAAAAAGTATGGAGAAGGAGATTCCTGTTGTCTGGCGCTTAATGACGTTAGTGCAGATATTCAGGAAAATACATTTACAGTTATTACAGGCAAAAGTGGAAGCGGAAAAACAACATTATTAAATATGATCGGATTGATTGATAAGCCGGATTCTGGAAGCATATTGGTTGAAGACAGGAATATATTGGACTATGGTAAAAAAGACTGTTTACGATATCGTCGGGAAATGATTGGAATGGTATTCCAGTTTTTTCAGTTAATACCGGTTCTTACATGTCGGGATAATATTATGATCGCAAATGAATGTGTAAAGAAATGTAAGAAGGATTATTTTGATACATTGACAGAACAATTAGATATAAAAGATCTTTTAAATAAATATCCGGATCAGTTATCAGGTGGACAACAACAACGGATTGCAATCGCGAGGGCATTGATCAATCAACCCAGGATCATTCTGGCAGACGAACCAACCGGTAATCTGGATTCGGAGAACAGCAGACGTGTCATTGATCTGTTGAAACAGACAACAAATGAATATGGCATGACTTTGCTCATGGTGACGCATGATGCTGATATTGCAAAGCAGGCAGATCACTGTATTCATCTTGTTGACGGAAGAATCCAGCAGAATTAAGGAGGGGAAACAATATGAAGTGCCGATTGATATTTCACAATATCCTGCACAACAGGAAAAAAGCGGTTCGGGCAATTATAAGTATTTGTTTTTCTGTTATGCTTATCTTTTTCTCGATCAATGCATATATATCATTTCAGGATATGCGGCTGCAAAATGCGTATCAGACAAATGGAGAATATAATATTACTTTACATAATGTAACATATAAGGTTCGTGACTGGATATTGGAGCAGTATAAGGATCAGGCAACACTTGGTGTAGAAAAAATAGTTGCAAATGTAAATAATGAATTATGCATCGTGGATAGTGATGCAGCTTCGATCACTATGAATCATTACCAATTAGAAAAGGGCATTTTTCCCCAAAAAGAAAATGAGATTGCTATATCGGCAACAGCCAAATACAAAAATGTATATATTGCAAAACAATTTGATCTGGGAGACACAGTTACCTTCAAGGATCAGACCTATACGATTAGTGGAATTTTAAATGATTATGATTATAGTACACAGGATGTCTATAAGGTTGCGATCGTAAATGGAAGTATACGGGGAAATTTATACAACATCTATATTCATTTTAATGATCGACGGGACTATCAGCCGGGATATAAAGCAATAAAAAAATATATGGATCTGAGTTCCAAACAGATTTTTAATGGTGATACCGCCCATGGATTTATGGAAGGATACCATATGATTACAAATGGAGATCTGAATGCGATAGAGATTGACAGATCAGGCGGGCTGGAGGATACCAATATTGGACAACTCCTCATGGGTTTTATCATACTAATCATACTTACTTCACTCATTCTTGGTATTCATATTTTCCTGTCGTATATGAGTGAAAGAAGTAATCAGCAGGGAATCCTAATGAGTCTTGGATTTTCAAATAGCTATATTTTTTCGGCATATTTCCTGGAGGGTTTCATTCTGATAATTATTGGATGTGTGCTTGGACTTATACTTGGAAGATATATTACCATTTTGATCTTTAAGCTTATACAGTCATTACGAACCATCCCACTGGAACATTTCGCTCCACAGTTCCAGCCAATTTCATATATGGTCATTTGGGGAATCTGTGTATTGGATTTTATAGTTGGAATCTGTCCTGTATTAATATATCGTTCAAGAATGAAAATGATCGATATTATGAAAGGTGGAAAGAACAATTATAAGGTAAAGGATAAACGTGGATCTGAAAAAGGAAATATCATGATGCGGTATTCCATTCGGGATACCGGAGATTATGAAAAGGTATTTTCATTCCTGTCTCTTGTCTTGATCGGAATGGTAACGATGCTGGTTCTTATGGTAAATCGTTATGTATCATATCAGTTATTGTCTGAGGAAAGTCAGGATGTACAGTTTTCACTAATATCCGATGATGTCAGTCATATGGACGATTTTGAAAATCTGATACCGGGCGTTTCCTACTATGATGAGGTTTATGATACTATGGGTGAGTTTTTCATTGATCCTTCTCTTATCAATATGGACTATGCAGATGATTTGATATTTTCAGATGATGAAAAGGGTGTGTGGTGTGAGATTGTTGGTGTCAGTGAAAAACAATATAACCGAAAAATAGAGATGTCACAGGAGGTCAGCTATAATAAGTTTGTCCAATCTGGAGGAGTGATCATAATTGATAATTATAAGAATACAGAAGATTGTATTTTAAATGATATCCCGGATACACTAAAGTATGCGGGTCGTCAGGAGGAAGAAGGACCGGTATTTTCAGAGGGAGAAGTACCGGTTTTCGGAAGAAGCAGATTCTTAAACTGGAAGGATCAGAATGGAATCGCTATCATTGTTCCTGAAGAGCTGTTTAAAAAACAATTCGATTATACAAATGTACTTATTAATATAAATGTAAAGTCGGGTTATGAGTTAAAGGCAGCAGAGTTTCTGAATACACATGCACCTGTATATGAATATTCTTTTTTTGATACTTTGACAGATTACATCCGGGATCAGGATAATAAGAAAACGATTCAGGGTGGTACTTATGGAATTTTTGTAATCATTATGGTAATTAATTTCCTGGCAGTTTTATATATTCATGCACTGACATTCGTTCGACGCAGACACAACTTTGCCATCCTGAAGGCAATTGGCCGCACAGACAGCAGTATTATTTTGCCGATGCTTCTGACCAAGATTGGTCAGGGAATTGTTGTATCTATTGTAGCTGTCTTTATAGTGACACTTTTGTGCCGCTTATATTTGTCAGAAATAACAAAAAATATTGTGTTAGTTGATGGCTGGAAAAGCATAGCACTGGTGCTTGCATTTGTTCTGTTTATTCAGATAGTGGCAATTTTTATGGATGTTATTCAATTAAAAAGACAAAGAATCTTAAAGGATCTGAGAGAGGAATAAGGGAGGGTAATTATGAAAATGAAGGTAAAGATTCTTGTTATAGCATTAATGGCAATATTTTGTATAGCTCCTACGAGTGTTCCAAAGGCAGAGGCGGCTGGAACTTTAAAGACAATGTATGTACATCCATCTATCTGGAGCGTTCATGGTATATATACAAAAACATCAACAGGAAAAATAGTGTATGCAAAGAATGCATCTGGATTTGGTAAAATGGAGTACTGTTATGGACAAGTCCGTTCTAATATATCAGGTAGTTGGGCGGCATATTCATCATCAATTAAGTTATACAAGAACAATAAAAACACTACAATGAATCTTACTAACACAATAGATAAGAATAAAAGTGTTAGTTTGAGGGTTGTAGGGCTTGGAAGCAGTCAAACAAGTGATGACAAACAACAAATAACATTTATATACTAAGTAAGATAAAATATTATTAATTTCTCTCAGATTCTTTTATGATAAGAGCTGACACGATAACAATAGAATTGTTAGGTGTCAGCTCCTTTTTTTAAGATATATTATTTCAATTCTTTCAATATCTTTAAGGTATATTCCCATGTTCTGCGGACACTTTCAACGTTCATGGATTCATTGGTTGTGTGGATATCGTCCATATCCGGTCCGAAGGATACACAGTCGAGTCCCGGCATTTTCGACGCAAAGATTCCACATTCTACACCGGCATGGAGTGCCTGTATCACAGGTTCTTTTCCATATTGCTGTTTAAATATTTTTACCATCAGATCGCGAAGAGGAGACACCTCCCGGTATTCCCATGCAGGATAATCTCCGGTTATTGTCAGTGTTCCGCCTGCAAGAGTGGCGAGAGATTTCAGGCTGTTAAGCAGAGCATCTTTTTCACTTCCGATACTGCTTCGGACGGAGCTTTTAAAAGATACTATGCCATTTGTTGATTGATCGTCTGGTTTGATCGTTGACAGGATACCGAGGTTCAGGGAAGTCTGAACCAGCCCTGCGATATCTTTGCTCATTTTCCGGACACCATTTGGATAAGTCATTAAGACATCGATCACGGTATGGGTAGATGTATCCGTCATTGTGGCTGCCGGAAGATCAACAGGCTCTAAGGTGATACAGATATCCGGGTCTGTATGGGTGTATTCATGACGGATGATCTGATTCCATTTGGAGATGAGATCCTGAAGGCTTGAGTGCACAGAATTTGCTGGAATATTTGCATGGTCTGGTGTGTTTATGTCAGACATATCGGTATCAGAAAAGATAACGACAGCTTCTGCATCGGTCGGGATGGCGTTATCTTTTAAACCGCCGGAGAGCGTGGATAATTTCATATCAAAATCATTTGCAAGTGCGTTCAGAACACGTCCCAGCACCTTGCTGGCATTTGCACTTTGCTTGTTGATCTCGACACCGGAATGACCGCCACAGGCATGTGAGACAGAGAGTTTATAGGCCGATGCCTTTTCGTTCGTATTTTCCCATATAACGGGGATCTGAACATCTGCGGTTGCGCCGCCTGCACAACTGACAAGCAGATAGCCTTCGTCTTCGGAATCAAGATTTAACATGATACGGGATGAGAGTGGCGAACAGTCAAGAGCTGCCGCACCGAGCATACCGATCTCCTCGTCAACCGTAAAGACAGCTTCTAATGGTGGATGTGGAATATCGTGGGAGTCGAGTATTGCAAGTGCAAATGCGACAGCGATTCCATCATCACCGCCAAGGGTCGTGCCTTCTGCGCTGATAATGCCATTTTCCAATTTGAGTTTCAGACTATCGGTATCCATATTGATCGGGCAGTCCTTTTCTTTCACAGCAACCATGTCCATATGTCCCTGCAGTATGACAGGGGCAGAAGTCTCATAGCCGGAGGTTCCCGGCTTAAAGATAATGACATTGTTGGAAGCATCTTTGATATATTTCAGTTCATGCGCTTCGGCAAATGCTGTCAGATAATTACTGATCGCATCGGTATGACCGGAGCCATGTGGGATGGAGCAGATTTCTTCAAAATAATGAAATACATTTTGTGGTTCTATAGATGATAATACAGACATATGTGCCTCCTTGAAATAAGCTTACAATATAAAATGTGCATATCCAGTATAACACAAGATATGCACAGATAGTTGTTGTATTATTTTCCAAGGGCAGTTGTTCGTAAAAAAGATTCCTGATATTTTCTTGGAGTGACTCCAGTTGTCTTTCGAAATACTTCTGTAAAATAACTCTGGCTGGGAAATGCCAGAATTGATGCAATTTCAGAAGGCGAGAAATCAGAATAAAGTAACATATTTTTCGCTGTTTCAATTTTTTTATCACGAATATAGTTGCTGATTGTCTGACCGGTTTCCTTTTTAAAAAGCCGGGATAGATAGGAGATATTTAATCCTGTCAGCTTAGCAAGCTGTTCTGCTGTGATATGAGTATGAAGATGATCATAGATATAATCCAGACAGACAGCAATATGGAGTGATGATATTTTGGATTTTCGAAGGTTTCGCATTCGTTTCGCATAATCCATACACATGGCAGGATGAAGTGCTGCAACTTCCTCTGGCGTTTTGCAACGGTCCGCTTTTTGGATATAGAAATCGCTCAGACTGTAGGCATTTGACAATTCCATACCACCTTCAATGCAGTAACGTGCAATAATTGCTGTTGTAATGACATAATGGTATTTTATGTTTTGAAGATAGTGGTCGGACAAGGTGCCTAATCCTTCTTTATCTAATAAGGATTCCTGACACAGCTGTTTAACCTTTGCTACATCTCCTTCTTTTATCGCTGCATAAAAGGAAACCTCCGGATTGTATGGAGCCCGCAGAAGATTATTTTCCCTTTGAACAAATTCTCGGTATACAAGTTCTTTTTTTAGTTGCATATCCTATCCCCATTCGTATAAAGCAGTCATAAGACTATATAGTAAATATGACAGATAAAACAAAATGACTATTAGTAAATTTGTATAAATTGTATCATAAAACATGGCTATGGTCAATAAAACGATATAAAAGTAATATAAACGATATAAAGAAAACTGTAATCTTCTTATACTATTTGCATAATAAAAATCTATACGGGAGGTATGTATTTATGAAAAATGCAAAAAAGATTATTGCTTTTTTAATGGCTCTTACTCTTTTGGTAAGCACCATCCAGATGCCGGTTATGGCTGCAACAACAAAAAAAGCAACAATCAAGATGGTATCGATTGTAAAGCCTGAGACAAAAACACTTGTTTTAAAAGCAAAAAAATCATACCAGTTGAAAACAAAAGTAACTGTAAATGGAAAAATCAGTAAAAAGGTAACCTATGAATCTTCAAATAAGAAGGTTGCTACGGTAAGTAAAACCGGTAAAATCAAAGCACTGAAAAAGGGAAAAGCAACTATAACAGTAAGAAGCAAGGTGAATAAGAAGAAAAAGACAACTTTGAAGGTTATTGTTGGAACACCTGTTAAATCTGTAAAGCTCAATAAAAGCAAGGTGAAAACACAGGTTGGCAAGAAGGTAAAATTAAAAGCAACAGTTTCACCTAAAAAAACCAGTGTAAAGGGTGTAAAGTTTACTTCAAGCAATAAGAAGGTTGCAACAGTAAGTAAGAAGGGTGTTGTTACATGTAAGAAGGCTGGAACGGTTACAATTACAGCTACGGCTAAAGATGGCAGCGGAAAGAAGGCAAAATGTAAAATTACTATTAAAAAGAAGACCACCAAGCCATCCAATAAACCAGAAACACCAAACAAGCCGGAGACACCAAACAAGCCGGAGACACCAAATAAGCCAGAGACACCAAACAAGCCGGAGACACCAAACAAGCCGGAGACACCAAACAAGCCAGAGACCCCAAATAAGCCGGACGACAAAGACAACAAGCTTTCTTATGATGGATATAATCTGAAATGGGAAGATGACTTTGATGGTGATGCGTTAAATGAGGATGACTGGAATTATGAAGAGCATGCACCAGGATGGGTAAACAGTGAATTACAGGCATATGTAAAGTCTGATCAGAATGTATATGTAAAGGATGGAAAGCTGGTTATCCAGCCTGTCAAGACAAAGAATGAAGATGGTTCATATTCTATTACTTCAGGAAGAATCAATACTCAGGGTAAGCATGATTTTACATATGGATTGTTTGAGGTAAGAGCTAAGGTTCCAAGCGGAAAAGGTTTCCTTCCGGCCTTCTGGATGATGCCAACAGATGAAAATCTGTATGGACAGTGGCCAAGATGTGGAGAGATTGATGCTATGGAAGTTATGGGTCAGGAAACAAATAAGGTTTATGGTACGATTCATTATGGAAGTCCACATGCTGAAAAACAGGGGACATATACATTAGAAGATGGAAATTTTGCAGATGAATATCATACATTTTCATGCGACTGGCAGCCAGGTAAAATCACATGGTATGTAGATGGAGTAAAATATCATGAGACAAGTGACTGGTTCACAGCAGTTGAAGGTGAGACAGAGGTTGCTTATCCGGCACCATTTGATCAGCCATTTTACATGATCTTAAATCTTGCAGTTGGTGGATCATGGGTTGGATATCCGGATGATGATGCAGATTATATCAATACTCAGAGTTATAGTATTGATTATGTAAAAGTATATCAGAAGGACAGCTACAATGAAGATGTAGAAAAACCTGTTAACGAAGTAATTATCCGTGATCCGGATGCAAATGGAAACTATGTAAACAATGGAGATTTTGCTAAGACAGAAGATCTCACAGATGACATAGACTGGAAATTCCTTACCACTTTAGAAGGAGAAGGAAATGCAGTTATTAATGACAAGACAATTGAAATACATACAGATAATGCAGGAACAGTTGATTACAGTATTCAGCTTGTTCAGCCATCAATTCCTGCAGAAAAAGGTGGCGAATATACAGTAACATTTGATGCATGGGCAGATGAAGCACGTACTATGAAAGTAGATGTATCTGCACCAGATCGTTCCTACAAGCGTTATCTGAATGATACGGTTGTTGACCTGAAAACAGAGAAGCAGACCTATACTTATACATACACCATGATGGATAAGCCGGATGCAAATGCACGTCTGGAGTTCAATTTCGGTGCTACAGATTCAACAGCTACTGTATACATTACAAATGTATCAATTAAAAAGACAGCACAGAAGGAAATTGATAATAGTAAAAAACCTTTATCAGATGGTAACTATATTTACAATGGTGGTTTTCAGGAAGGTAAGAATCGTCTCGGTGACTGGACTGTGACAAATAACTGCCAGGCAGTAGTTAGCGTAACAGGATTGGCAGATGGCCGTCGTCTTATGGTAAAGGCTGATACAAAGAATAAAGCGGATGTAATCCTTTCACAGGATGGTCTTCCACTTAACAGTGAGACAGAATATGCATTGAGCTTTGACGCACAGGCAGATACAGATATGCAGCTTGATGTAGTTATTGCAGGTGAAACATTTACTGCAGATGTAACAACAGACAAACAGACATTTAACTATGTATTTAAAACACCGGAAGAGTTAACTGATGCACTTAAGACGATAACATATTTCCTTGGAAATAAGGGAACGATCTATTTGGACAATGTTCGCGTTGTTGAAAATACACTGATTAAGAACGGAAGTTTTAAGGCAGGTTTCTCCGGTTACGAAGTATATGCAGAAGGCAGCACAGATGTATCTTATGTAGTCGACAGTCAGACAGAAGATTGTGCAGCAGATTTTACGATCAAGGATACAGGTGCTCAGGACTGGATGATCCAGTTAAAGCAGAACAATATTAGTCTTGAAGAAGGTCAGTGGTACAGACTATCATTAAAGGCAAAATCAGATATGAACCGTAAGCTTATGGTTGCACTTCAGAGAGATGGTTCATCTGATGATGACTGGACACCATATTCAGGATCAAAGACAGTTGATCTTACAGATGAATATCAGTCTATTGTTGTTGAGTTCAAGATGAAGAACAAGAGTGATCCTAGAACAATTTTAAGTATTTCTATGGGTGCTGTAGGCGGTGTTCAGATCAAACAGCAGCATAGAATCTGTATTGATGATATTATTCTTGAGAAAATTGATGCTCCAAAGGTTGATGAGACGGAGTCAGATGTGAATCTGATCAAGAACGCAGATTTCTCAGAGGGAGACAATGGACTTTCAAACTGGGAAGGTGGTATTATGGGTGATGCTGTTGGAACACAGACAGTTGATAAGGGTGTTATCACTTATGAATTATCAGATGTTGGAACTGCTGACTGGAATGTACAGTTGAAGCAGACGGGACTGGCATTGGAAAATGGAAAGACCTATGAAGCAAGTATTACTTTAAAGTCAACCGAAGCAAGAACGGTATTATTGAATTTCATGAGCAACACTTATAAATGGTATGGTGGAGAAACAATTGTTCTTCCAAAGAATGAAGAGGTTGTAAAAACCATTACATTCACAATGAATGAAGAGACAGATACTGATGCTGGATTCTTCCTCTCTATGGGTAAGATTGCGGATGTTGATACCCCTGCATCTACAATCACAGTATCAAATATCTCTTTAAAAAAGCTTGCTGAATAATTCACAGGCATATAAACACATAAGTATTTATGCAAGGCAGGCACTGGTGATAATACCGGTGCCTGTTTCTGTTGCGCAAATAAGTTATTGAGATATTATTGTTTGTTAAAGCTGTAAACCTCGGCAATCTCGCTGATGGAGACATAGGCTTTATCGTCAAGTTCATGGACAATATTCTTCATCTTTCCAATCTGGAAACGGTTTACAACAATGTAGATCATGGTCTTTTCCTGATCCGAATAGAAGCCCTTTGCATCGATCATCGTTATACCGCAGGAAAATGTATCCGAGAGTTCCTGACAGATTTCCTGTGGCTTCGTTGTAATGATATAGGCGGCTTTGGAACGGTCAATACCTTCTACGATAAAGTCGATAGTCTTAAGTGCAGCCATATATGTAACGATGGAATAGAGAGGCAGGATCCAACTGTTCAGGATAATGCCACAGATGATATAAAGCATTACATTATATGCCATAACAAAGGTTCCGACGGTGATGCCAAGGCGTTTGGCAAATATGATCGCAAGTGTCTCGATACCATCCATTGCACCGCCAAAACGGATCGCAAGTCCGCTTCCCGCACCAGAGATCAGACCGCCAAAGAGTGCGCACAGAAGCAGATCGGAGCCTGCAAGCGGAGATACAAATCGGACATCGACAGGAAGGACATCTGTAATCAACCATGCACCCAGAGAGTAGATTGCAACTACATAGATCGCATAGATGGTGAAGGTAGATCCCTGCTTTTTCCAGCCATATAAGAATAGTGGAATATTTAAAATAATAAGGAAAACAGAAAGTGACAGGTGTTCCGGAGTGATCTGGCTTAGCAGCATGGAAGTACCGGATATGCCACTGTCATAGAGATTAACAGGACTTAAAAATATCGTAATACCGAAGGCATTGATAAGCCCGGCAATGGTCAGCCCGAGGATATTTTTCCAGTGTAGGGAACGAAAGATGGTTTTTAGTTTATTCATATAAAAGCCTCCTGTTCTGTCATATACATTTTTTACTATGGTCAAATATTACACGAGAAAACCATTGATTACAAGAGAATCGTGCTTAATTTAATTAAATCTTTACTGGAAGTTTATTGTTTTCTTGCATTCGTATTTGTCAGAGAGTAAGATAGACTCATATATTATGTGATATTAGAGGAAATAGAATAATATGAAAAATGTTTCAGAAATTATAAATCAAGGAAATAAAAATGCAGAGCTTCCGGCATGGTTAAATATGCGGCATGCATGGAGTGCCAGTGATGCAAAGCGGGATGAAGGACTGATATATCCGAATAATGTAATTCAGATCAAGAATTTGGACTATAAAAAAGAGCCGGATCATCAGAAGTGGTGTGAGGCAGTTGAATTATTAGCTTCACAGAGAACTATGGGGGAAAAGACATCGGAAAAGTATAGTCGGATTTTCTATTATAATGAACCGGACGATGCTTCGAATCTTGATTCTGAACGTTATGCATCAAACAGTTTATTTGATATATATTATCCGGCTGAGCCGGATGCGCAGACATCATATCCGGTGATCGTCAGCGTTCATGGCGGTGGATGGTTTTATGGAGATAAAGAGCTGTATAGTTATTATTGCTGCCATCTGGCATCAAAGGGATTTGCGGTTGTGAATTTTAATTACCGGCTGGCACCTCAGAACAAATATCCGGCAGCGATTGAGGATGTGGCATATCTTATCCGATATATTCATGAGAATGCAGGTGTGCTTCATCTGGATATGGAAAAGTTTTATATGCTGGGGGATTCAGCAGGAGCGCAGCTTACAGCAAATTACTGTATTATTGCCGGGAATGCAGCGTATCGGAGCAAGCTGGATTTCTTTACATATGACAGACTTCCAAAGGCTGTGTGCCTGAACTGCGGAGCATATGAGATGGACAAGCGGGAGGATAATATTTCTGACTGGTATATGAAGAAGGAAGATGGAAGTTATGCAGTATCTGAAGAGCAGAGAAAGTTGTTCCTTTCACAGCTTGAGTATCTGACGAAAGATTTTCCACCGGCATATCTGATGTACAGTGTAAATGATGATCTGAGATTTCAGACCATTCATCTGGATGAACGAATGGAGAAGCTGGGTATCCGGCATGTGATCCGGTCATTTGGAGAGAAACATCCGGACAGCGGACATGTATTTCACATTAATCTGAAAAACCCGGAAGGCGTACAGTGCAATGAGGAAGAATGTGCATGGTTCCGTCAGTATGAATAAGTACATGGCGGTTCATATAGAAAGTATATGCATTTGTAAGAGTTGAAAAAATATGAAATGAAATTTGGAGTATAAGAAAATGGCAGAAGGTTGTAATCATAATTGTAGTAGTTGTGGAGAGAGCTGTTCATCAAGAACTGCTCCTCAGAGTTTACTTGAAACACCACATGAAGGAACAAAGATCAAACATATCATAGCAGTTATCAGTGGAAAAGGCGGTGTTGGAAAATCATCCGTAACGACATCTCTTGCAGTTACCTTGAATCGTCTTGGTTATAAAACGGCGGTTCTGGATGCAGATATTACCGGACCTTCGATTCCGACAGCATTTGGAATAAATGAAGAACCGGAGAGAGGCGACGATTTCCTGTATGCGGTTGAAACAAAGACCGGAATCAAGATGATGTCGATCAATCTGTTGATCGAAGATCAGACGGCACCGGTTATCTGGCGTGGTCCGATCATCGCGGGAGCAGTAAAACAGTTTTATACAGATGTTGTATGGGGAGATATTGATTATATGCTGGTTGATTGTCCGCCCGGAACCGGAGATGTACCGCTTACGGTATTCCAGTCTCTGCCTGTTGATGGCGCAGTTATTGTTACAACACCACAGGATCTGGTGTCTCTTATTGTGGAGAAGGCAGTCCGTATGGCAGACGATATGGGAATCCGTATCTTAGGTCTGGTTGAGAATATGTCTTATTTTAAATGTCCGGATTGCGGCAAAGAGCATAGCATCTTCGGTGAGAGTAAGGTAGAGGAGATACGGGATCGTTTTGGTATCGAGACGGTCATAAAGCTTCCGATCGACCCTGCACTTGCCGGTCTGATGGATGAAGGTAAGATCGAGGATATGCCGGAATCAAAGCTGAAGGAATTCGCACAGACGATCGTGGGAAAGATAGGATGAAACTTAGAAAACTACTGGAAAGCTGCCATCTGTGTCCGAGAAAATGTGGGGTGAACCGCATAAACGGACAGACAGGGGCATGTAATGAAACATTATCAATATCAGCCGCAAGGGCAGCACTGCATATGTGGGAGGAGCCATGTATTTCCGGAGAGAACGGATCAGGTGCGGTATTCTTTTCCGGGTGTTCGCTTGGATGTGCATACTGCCAGAATCACGATATATCCGGGGGTTTGAATGGAAAAGAGATCACGATAAAACGCTTATCGGAAATTTTCTTTGAGTTAAAAGAGCAGGGAGCCAATAATATCAATCTGGTTACGCCGGATCATTTTATTCCACAGATCATAGAGGCAATCGATATAGCAAAGGAGCAGGGGTTCGATCTTCCGTTTGTCTATAATTGCAGCGGGTATGAGGAGATCGAAGCCCTGAAGCTGTTGGATGGATACATTGACATTTATCTGCCCGATTTCAAATATATGTCGGCAGATCTGGCGGCAAGATACAGTCACGCACCGGACTATCCGGAGGTGGCGAAGCGGGCACTGGCGGAGATGGTACGACAGGTTGGAGGCGATCAGACGACATTTGACGAGGATGGCATCATGAAGCGTGGTGTTATTGTCCGTCATCTGGAGCTGCCGGGATGTATCGAGGATTCCAAGGCGGTCGTCCGTTACTTATATAAAACATATGGAAATAATATTTACATCAGCATTATGAACCAGTACACTCCGATGGAGGGTATCGGTGAGAAGTTCCCGGAACTGAACCGCAAACTGACAGAGCGGGAATATGATGAACTGGTTGATTATGCGATCTCGATCGGTGTAGAAAATGGTTTCATCCAGGAAGGAGAAACGGCATCAGAGAGTTTTATACCTCCATTTACAAATGAAGGGATATAGAGAAAGCGGGCCTTTTATAAGCCCGCTTTTATGATGTCGTTTTCATCGGAAAAAGTAATACAGTTGTATAAGAATAATACCTGATCGTAGTCTTCGACATTTACCAGATTGCTGATCGATTGATTCGTGTATCGCAGATCGATCATGGTTACGGTATCGTAGTTATTGATCAGAAACTGCATCATTGAATTCGCATAGCTGTCCTTGATCACAAGGATGGAACGCTTTCCGGAATCCGAAGTATTTGAAGCATTTTCCGCATCGGATGCTTTGTTGCGGCTGATCGTTGCAACTGCAACATTCTGTCCGGTATAGGATGCGTATTTGTCTTTGACATTCAGATAGTCGCGAAAGAAAATGGAGTCATGAGAATCTTCTTTGTCAAATCCATTCGATGTCGTCATGGATGGTGTTACACTATTATCTGCCAGAGTGTAGAAATCAATCTCATCTTTTGTAACAGACTGATCCAAGGTCTTTGAGAACAGGGTTCCCTGAAATTCTGTACTGGCGGTTTCCTTTGTAAAATCTTTCAGTTCATAAGGAGTATATCCAAGCTCTGCTCCGGCAGACTGATATGCATAGTAAGCACCAAGGGATGTCCAGTGGTGGTCGGTACGATAATAGATATACTCGCTATCATGTTCTTTTAATGTATTATATATATTGATCGGTGTCACGCCGGACAGCTCGCGATAACAGGATTCGATCATGTCTTTTTCGTCAACTGATACATTCATAACAGCTGCAGGCAGCAGGGAGTCTCCATAGATACCGACAGAGGTTGGACACAGCATGAAGTAGGTTGGAACCTCCGGATGCTTTGCAGCGAAGCTGTTAATAACAGCAAGATTTGTATGGATCTTATCAGCATTGTACGCGGCACCGATATCATCATAATCTGAAAGCACCTGCATCATCTGATCATCCTTTGTATATACAGTTGAAATCTCTGTTTTTCCCATCAATCGTTCAGAATCATTCATGGCTGAGATCCACTGTTCCCTGCCATAGAACCGGTCAGAGAACCAGGAATCAAAACCGTTCATAAATGTCTCGTCCTTGATGGAGGAAAGACTGACGGTTGGAAATTCCGACAGATAACGATTTTCATTTTCGGAAAAAGGCGCTTTCTCTTTTGGCAGCTTAACAAGTGTCAAAATGGGAAGAGCGATGATGATACATGCAAATATGATAATTCCGATTTTTTTATGCATAAGGGCTCACCTCACAAAATTCTATAAATAGGCGTTTGCAAAACGCCATGCCAATCTCGCCTGACGGCTCGAAAAGGCTATCGCCATGCCAATCTCGCCTGACGGCTCGATTTACGGCATTCGCCGTATAGCATCCGAACCTCATATAGATGATTGTGAGCAAGCTCCCAACATCTATATGGGTTGCAGATGCTGCATGGCTCATTTTTTAAAAGTTGAAATACAAAAATGGGTTATAGCTTGCGTTGACAAGGTAGGCGGTGGAAAGCAGCATCAGAATCGCCATCAAAATGACGCTTCCGTAATTGCCGACAGCCGGAACTTTGTCTGCGAGCTTAGTAGCCAGCTTCTTTGGCAGATCCGTAGAACCGATGATCGCAATGATGAATAACAATCCGAAGTTCACAAGGATATATATGGTATAACTGTCGTAGAAGCTACTGCCAAAGCGGAACATCCGTCCCATATAGGAGAATGCCTGTGCGATTGTTGATGTATCAAAGAGTACCCATCCAAGCATGACGAGGACGATCGCATAAACACGTTTTATAATAGAAGGAATCTTTGTAAAGATATCCTGCTTTCCTGCTTTTGTCAGAGCAGTTGTAACCAGCTTTTCTATAATGATCAGAACACCGTACAGAGAACCCCACAGAATGAAGTTCCAGCTTGCACCATGCCAGACACCGGTTAAGAACCAGACAACTGCGGTGTTGAATATCGTACGGGCAAGTCCCTTGCGACTTCCGCCGAGAGGAAAATATACATAGCTCTTGAACCAGCCGGAGAGGGTCATATGCCATCTGCGCCAGAATTCACTGATACTCTTCGACATATACGGATAATTGAAATTTTCCGGGAAATGGAAACCGAGCATCTTACCCAGACCGATTGCCATATCAGAATACCCGGAAAAATCAAAATAGATCTGTAAGGTATAAGCGGCAATACCAAGCCATGCGGTTGCAACCGGAAGCGCGGATAAGTCCATAGCTTTGACATTTGTCCAGACAACACCGATATTATTTGCGATCAGAACCTTCTTGCTAAGACCGACCGCAAAGCGGAGAACACCTTCCCAGATCAGGTCGATGTCGATCACACGTTCATTCAGCTCGGCAGCCACATCTTCATAACGAACGATCGGACCTGCTACGATCTGTGGGAACAACGTGACAAAGGCTGCAAAGGTGATCGGATTCTTCTGAACAGAGATGTTCTTCCGGTACAGGTCGATCGTATACGACATGGACTGGAAGGTAAAGAAGCTGATACCGATCGGAAGCAGAGAGGTCGGTGAACCATAGTGCGTTCCGAATATGTTATTAATATTTTCTATGATGAAATTGCTATATTTGAAAAAGCCAAGTAAGGACAGATTCATGACCATCGATATGATCAGTGCAACCTTTCGAAGTGCCTGACGGTCGCCTGCCTTATAAATGACCAGACCTGCAAAATAATCGATCATTGTCGATGCGATCAGTACAAATACATAGATTGGTTCGCCCCATGCGTAGAAGAACAGACCGCTGATCAGGATGAACAGGTTCCGTAACTGCTTCGGGACAATATAATAGATAACCAGTGTAACCGGTAAAAAAATATATAAAAATGTCAAACTGGAAAAAACCATGTGATACCCCAACTAACTTCATTATTATGTCGACTTCTGTCGCCGTAACAATTATAAAGTTAACGTATGGTAGTGTCAATCGGATTAAATATTAAATATTTGTGAGAAACCGGCTAAGAAACGGGAAAATATATAGATTGTGTACATAGTTACAATATCGGCAGGCATATACAGATATACAGCAGTATTAAGACTACAAATATAGGATTTTAAGGAGATGAGAAAAATCAGTCCATGTGAAACTATACAATCTATATAAAAGAACTGCCTTACTAAGACATTAGCGAGGATTTCGTAATGAGATGCATATACGAGCAAATGTGGGTGCCTGTTTGAGCCTGAAAGGCGAGTTGGCACAGGAACATTTGCGAATCACGTATATGCAGATCATAGAAACCACAGCGAGTCTAAGTAAGGCAGTTCTTTTATATAGTTACATGGTTTTACATGGGTGTCCTTCTATCGGATAGCGTCCTTCATGCTTGCGACATAGTCTTTGATGTAAGGAACGCAGTCCCTGCCATATTTGGCGCAGAGCTTGACGATGGCAGAGCCGACGATCACACCGTCAGCATGAGCAGCCATTTCCTTTGCTTGCTCCGGTGTAGAGATTCCGAAGCCGATCGCACACGGAGTATCCGTTGCGGCTTTGACCAGCTTGGTCATAGCACCGATATCGGTCGTGATCTTGCTTCTTGTTCCGGTAACGCCGAGAGAAGAAACACAGTAGATAAATCCATTTGCTTCCTTTGCGATCATGCTGATACGGTCGTGAGAGGTTGGTGCGATCATGGATACCAGATCCAGATCATACTTCTTACAGATACCGTCGAACTCATCCTTTTCCTCATAAGGGATATCCGGCAGGATCAGTCCATCAATGCCGATCTCCTTACAAATGCTGATAAATTTTTCAGAGCCGTAAGAGAAGACAACATTTGCATAAGTCATAAATACCATAGGAATGGTAACTGTCTTACGGAGCTTTCTTACAAGGTCAAATACATCATTTGTCGTAACATGGTTTGCGAGTGCGCGGATATTTGCACCCTGGATAACAGGGCCTTCTGCGGTTGGATCTGAGAATGGGATACCAAGTTCGATCAGGTCTGCACCTGCTTCTACCATGGCATATACGATCTGTTCTGTTGTTTCAAGATCAGGGTCACCACATGTAACAAATGGGATGAACGCCTTTCCGTTTTTGAATGCATTTTTAATATTACTCATAGAGATCCTCCCCTCTGTATCTGGCGATGGCGGCAACGTCTTTATCGCCTCGTCCTGAAATGTTAATAACCATGATCTGGTCTTTGTCCATCTGTGGTGCAAGCTTCATTGCATAGGCAACTGCATGAGCACTCTCGATCGCAGGGATAACACCCTCGATCTTGGACAGATATTCAAATGCATCAACAGCTTCATCATCTGTAACAGCGACATATTCTGCTCTGCCGATGTCATGCAGGTATGCATGTTCCGGTCCGATTCCCGGATAGTCAAGACCTGCGGAAATAGAATAAACCGGTGCGATCTGTCCAAATTCATCCTGACAGAAGTAGGACTTCATACCATGGAAGATACCAAGTCTTCCGGTATTGATCGTTGCAGCTGTCTCAAATGTATCAATTCCACGTCCGGCCGCTTCACATCCGATCAGGCGAACGCTCTTATCCGGAATAAAGTTATAGAATGCACCGATCGCATTGGAACCGCCGCCGACACAGGCGAGAACGGCATCCGGTAGTCTGCCTTCCTTCTCCATAAGCTGTTCCTTGATCTCCTTGCTGATAACAGCCTGAAAATCACGAACCATCTCAGGGAAAGGATAAGGTCCCATAACAGAACCCAGAACATAATGAGTATCATCGATTCTGGAAGTCCATTCACGGAAGGTTTCGGAAACGGCATCCTTTAATGTACCTGTACCGGTTTCTACCGGGTGAACCTTTGCTCCTAATAATTTCATACGGTAGACATTTAAAGCCTGACGGATGGTGTCTTCCTTGCCCATGAAGATTTCACATTCCATACCCATCATGGCAGCAACTGTAGCAGTTGCAACACCGTGCTGACCGGCTCCTGTCTCGGCGATAACTCTTGTCTTACCCATTCGTTTTGCAAGGAGCATCTGACCGATAACATTGTTGATCTTATGTGCTCCGGTATGGTTTAAGTCCTCGCGCTTCAGGTAGATCTTTGCACCGCCGAGATCCTCTGTCATTCTCTTGGCATAGTACAGACGGCTAGGTCTGCCGGCGTATTCATTTAACAGTTCTGTCAGCTCCCGGTTGAATTCCGGGTCATCTTTGTATTTCTTATATGCTTCTTCAAGCTCAAGCATGGCGTTCATCAGTGTTTCCGGTATGTACTGTCCGCCATGGATTCCAAAACGTCCTTTTGACATATATGTTTCCTCCTGTATGTGTTGTTTCTATATTATAAAATATCATTAATGCTTTCAAATAAAGTTCGTTGTTCCTGCAGAAACAGGATCCGGTTCTATCCTATAGCTTCACCCCGTAACCATGCAAATGCGGCTTTCTTATCAGGGCTTCGCATAAAGGTTTCTCCGATCAATACTGCATCTGTGCCATTTCCCTTTAAACGGTCGATGTCCTCCGGTGTGCGGATGCCGCTTTCGGATACATAGACGACCGGTTTTCCGTTTATCGAATCCGGGATCAACGTCCGAAGTCTTACACTGTTCATGATGTCAACGATGAAGGTTTTCAGATCACGGTTATTCACACCGATGATATCTGCACCGATCGCGATCGCACGTCTGACTTCCTCTTCATCGTGTGCTTCTACCAGAACGGACAGGCCAAGACTTGTTGCAAGCTCGTAATAGCTTTTGAGCTGTTCGTCGGTAAGGATCGCACAGATCAGAAGGATCGCAGAGGCACCGATCACTTTTGCCTCGTAGATCATATAAGGATCGACGGTGAAATCCTTCCGCAGGATCGGAGTGGATACTGCTTCATGGATCGCTGTCAGATATTCGTTGCTTCCCTGAAAATAAAATGGTTCGGTCAGCACGGATATGGCGGATGCACCGGCGGCTTCATATTCTTTCGCAATCTCGATATATGGGAAATCCGGTGCGATCAGTCCTTTGGAAGGAGAAGCCTTTTTTACTTCGCAGATAAAGGATATTCCCGGCTTTGCCAGATTGTCACGGAAAGGAAAAACGGTATAAGGTTTTGTTCCGTTCTCTGTTTCCTTTTCTACGATTGCAAGAGCTTTTGCCTTCATTTCTTCAAATGAGATCTGCTCTTTGCATCTGGCAATCCGTTCTTTTGTTTTTGCTGCTATTTCATCTAAGATCATATATATTCCTCCATAGCGGTCCGGAGATTAAAGGTTCCGGGTCGGTTATGTGTTTTGCTTTTACAAATAATTAAGCGTTTGTTGCTGCTATAAAGTCTTCCAGCTTCTTCAGACCGCTGCCATTTGCCAGAATATCGGCTGCAAGGGCGAAGCCTTCTTCAAGTGAGATCCGGTTTGTGATATGCAAAGCCGCACCGGCATTTAAGATAACGGCTGTACGCTTGCCATCTGTGATCTTGCCGGATAAGATATCCTTTGTGATCTGTGCATTTTCTTCCGGTGTACCACCGACCAGTTCGGCTTTGTCACAGAGGGTGAAGCCGTATGCGGTTGGGTCTAAGGTATAGGTGTTAAATGTGCCATCGTTGAATTCACATACAGTTGTTGTTGTAACCGCTGAGATTTCATCCAGACCGTCGTTTCCATGAACGACCATACCACGTTTTACACCGAGGTTGCTGAGTACTTTTGCAAGCGAATCAACGAGGGAGGCATCATAGACACCGAGTAACTGAAGATTTGCTTTTGCTGGATTTGCAAGAGGTCCTAAGATATTGAATACTGTAGGAATCTTGATCTCTTTTCTTGGAGCGCCGACAAATCGCATTGCTGTGTGATATTTCTGTGCAAATAAGAAGCAGGTACCAAGATCCTTCAGACAGGCTTCGCTGACTTTACAGTCTGCTGCGATGTTGACGCCAAGGGCTTCCAGGCAGTCGGCTGTTCCGCATTTGCTGGATGCTGCACGGTTGCCATGCTTTGCCACCTTACCACCGCCTGCGGCTGTTACTAATGAGGAAACAGTTGAGATGTTAAAGGTCCCTGCACAGTCTCCGCCGGTTCCTACGATGTCGATCTCCTCATCGACATCCGGTGTAAATTCACCACAGTGTTTTCTCATGATCTCAGCAAATGCTGTGATCTCATCGATTGTTTCACCTTTAATATGAAGGGCTGTTAAGAAGCTTCCAATCTGTGCCTGTGTTGCTTCTCCGCTCATAATTTCATCCATAACGGCCGCAGCCATTTCTTTGTCTAGATTTTCACCATTTACTACTGTTGCAATTGCCTCTGTAATCATATTCATTTCCTCCTTGATATTATCTTTTAATAAGACATTTGCAGGTTATGTATAGAATTGTTATGATTAAAGATTTTGACTTACCAAGACAGGGACATTTGAGTCCGCCGGTACTCACATTTCGTACTTAGTGAGTGCTTGCACGAGCTTAGAACGAAAGCGCACCCCTGTGGTGTGATGGTGCGTTAGCAGCATCTTAGTACCGCTGCAGGTCTCAACGAGCGGAAGCGTCCACTGGTTGGTAATGTCAGGAATGTTTAATCATAGAAATATAGTGCTGATTGCAAATGTTTGATTACGCCTCTAAAAAGTTTCGTAAGATGATCGTTCCTTTTGGTGTCAGAATCGATTCCGGATGGAACTGGACACCATATATTTCATAATCTTTGTGTTTGACTGCCATGATCTCATCATCATCGGTTCTGGCGATAACGGTAAGAACATCCGGGAAGTTTTCTTCGGAAGCGGCAAGGGAATGATATCTGGCAACCTCGATCCTTTTTTGAAGTCCCTTGAACAGTTTGCAGTTGATGTCGACATTTGCAACGGACATTTTGCCATGCATCAGCTTTTTGGCGTATGTGATCGTTGCACCGTAGGTTTCACAGATTGCCTGATGTCCGAGACAGACACCAAGGATCGGAACCTTGCCGGCAAAATAGGAGATGGCTTCTTCGCAGATACCTGCATCGGAAGGTCTTCCGGGACCCGGTGAAATGATGATCTTATCCGGATTCATTGCTTCAATCTCCTGACAGGTATATTCGTCATTTCGTATCACTTTGATGTCAGGATTGATCTTTCCTACAAGCTGATACAGATTGTAGGAAAAGCTGTCATAATTATCGATCAGTAATATCATGCTTCGTCACCTCGTATCTTCTGAGAATTAATCAATGCATCCGTTACGGCTTTTGCTTTGTTGATGCATTCCTGGAATTCGTTTGCCGGTACACTGTCGGCTACAATGCCGGCACCGGAACGGACAAATACTTTATGCCCCTTGCGGTATGCGATTCGGATCGCGATGCAGGTATCCAGATTTCCTGAAAAATCGATATAACCGATCGCGCCGCCGTAAATACCTCGTTTGTTATTTTCAAGCTCGTTGATGATCTCACATGCCCGGATCTTCGGTGCACCGGATAAGGTTCCGGCCGGAAGAACCGCATCGACAGCGGAGATCGCATCCAGATCCTCACGGAGTGTTCCGCGTACGGTGGAGCCGATACGCATAACGTGTGAATAACGCTGGATGGACATATATCGTTCGACTTCGACCGTTCCAAACTGACTGACCTTTCCGAGATCATTTCTTCCGAGATCCACTAACATATTGTGTTCTGCAAGTTCCTTTTCATCTGCCATCAGGCTCTTTTCCAGTTCCAGATCTTCGACCTTTGTCTTTCCTCTTGGTCTTGTGCCTGCCAGAGGAAATGTATGGAGAACGCCATCCTCTACCTTGACCAGAGTTTCAGGGGAAGCCCCGGCAACCTCGATCGTGTCACCGTCAAAGTAGAACATGTAAGGAGATGGGTTTGTGCTTCGGAGCAGCCGGTAGGTATCGAACAGGCTTCCTTCCATTTCGGCTTCCAGTCGGTTGGAAAGCACGACCTGGAAAATATCTCCTTCATATATATAGTGCTTTGCCTTTTCTACCATCCGGCAGTAGGCTTCTTTGTCAAATAATGGTTTGAATTCTGTCTTAAGAACGGGAGCAGGAATATCGGCTTCTGCGCCATGGAGAATGAGTTCTTTCATTTCTTTGATATCTTGTAAGGCTTTCTGATATCCTTCTTCGATATTTGCTGTGCCGGCATTGGCGATCAGGATCAGCTTGGATCTTACATTGTCAAATGCGATCACCTTGTCAAATAACATCAGGTCGACATCCTGAAATCCTTCCTCGTCCTTTGCATCAAGCACCAGCTTCTTTTCACTGTATTTCAGATAGTCATAAGAGAAATATCCAACCAGTCCGCCGGTGAAGGTAGGGAAGCCTTCGATCTTCGGACTCTTATAATCTTTTAAAACCTCACGGATAAAGACTTCCGGATGGATGCCGGAGGCCTCTTTGATGACTGCTCCGTTCTCATCCTTTAATGTCAGTGTTCCGTTCATACAGGTGATATCCAGTTTTGGACTGTATCCAAGGAAGGTGTATCTTCCCCAGAGCTCCTGATTCTCCACGCTTTCCAGAATGTAGCAATGCTCATTTTCCGCTTTCAGTTTCTTCAACAGATTGATCGGAGTGATGATATCAGAGAGCATCTCATAACAGACCGGAACCATGTGATATCCCTGTTTCGCATATTCTTTTGCTTCGTTAAGTGTTGGTCGTATCATATGTTTCACCTCGTTCATAAATAATAGTTTAATAAGTTATTTGAAATTGTTCATGTATGGTGAGGTGCGCTTTGCCTGATCTGCTTTTTATAAAAAGAAAAAGCACCATCAGAAGATTGTATAAAAAAATCTCATCCAAAAGCAAAACGCTTATAGGACAAGATACAAATACAACACTCCTGCGGTGCCACCTATATTCATCAAAATCTGATGCACTCAACCATATACTAACATATATGTACTTTCTATAACGGGAAGTCTCCGTCGCCCCTACTAGATTCGCTCGTTCGGTTTGCCCTCGCAAGTCCATTCACTTAAGAAATCATCACTGCAATCTCACCACCTGCAGTTCTCTGGACATGTTGTTCATAAGCTACTCTTCTTGCTCATTGGTTTGTTTTATTGTATTCATATTGCACTGGTATGATATATTTGTCAAGAGCTAATTTTAAAATTGTTCAAAAAAAGGTACAATTATTTCGATGGAAAACCTTGTTTATTCGTTAAAAATCAATATAATAAAAATAAGATGACTCGCTATGCGCAAGTATAGCTTTTAATACTGAAAATATACGAAACGTGTATATAATGCATGATATATGATTCGTATAAATAATCAATGGAGGACTATAATCGTGGAAGAACGTAAAAATTTTGGTTTCGGTGTATTGATCGATATTTTGAAGAAAAATCCAAAAACAATTGTTTTGACTGAAGGTACTGATCCCCGTATTCTGGAAGCATCTTCAAGACTTCTTGCAAGTAACTTCCTGCATCCGATTCTTGTAGGAGATCCTGATAAGATTTATGAAGTTGCAGAGGAAAGCGGTTTTAATATAAGAGGTTCCGAGATCATTAATCCAAGGAATTTTGATCGTATGGATGAGATGGTCGAGATGTTCTGTGAACTCAGAAAGAGCAAGGGCGTGACACCGGAACAGGCAAGAGAGATCCTGTATCAGAATAACTATTTTGGTACTATGCTTGTTAAGATGGGAATTGCAGATTCACTTCTTGGCGGTGCTACATATTCAACAGCAGATACAGTAAGACCTGCTTTACAGCTGATCAAGACCAGACCGGGCAACACACTGGTTTCATCCTGTTTCATTCTGGTACGTCCATTTGCAACAGGTGGTAATGAAGTGTTCGCTATGGGTGACTGCGGTATCAACATCAAGCCAAACGAAGATGAGCTGGTTGAGATCGCAGAGGAGACGGTTCGTTGTGCAAGAATCTTCGGTGTAGATCCAAAGGTTGCATTCTTAAGCTATTCAACCTATGGTTCCGGTAAGGGCGAAGATGTGGATAAGATGAGAAATGCAGCAAGAAAGACAAAGGAGCGTAACCCGGATCTTCCGATCTCCGGTGAGATCCAGTTCGATGCAGCCGTATCACCTAGAGTTGCAAAGAAGAAATGTCCACAGTCAGAGGTTGCAGGAAATGCAAATACCTTTATCTTCCCTGATATCAATGCAGGAAATATCGGTTATAAGATCGCACAGAGAATGGGTAACTTCTCAGCATATGGCCCGATCCTGTTAGGACTTAATTCTCCTATCAACGATCTGTCCAGAGGATGTACAGCAGATGAGGTTTATTCTATGGCGATCATCACAGCGGCATTAGCAGATAATAAAGATGCATAAATTGTAGATAGATAAAAGCCGGACACGATCTTTGGTTTAAAGAGATTGTGTCCGGCTTTTGTCTATTGTCTAAAGATGATTATTCTATTTGCAGGAATTCTGCGGCTGTTAATATTTGTGGCTTTTGAAGTCCTGATTCTGCTGATTTTTCAGTGCAAGAAAGTGTGATTTTTCTTGAAATAAATGGGTAAATGGTTTACCATAATATCATGAGTATTTAGTATGGGATTGTAGCGCTTTTTTAGCGTGAAGGGCGAACAAATGACGCCTGTGAGACAGAAAAATTGGGACAGCATATTTGTAGGTGTCAGAATGGAGATTTGAATGAGTTTCGTGTATTCATTGTTTTTGCAGAGAGCAGGAGAGGAACTTTCACAATTTGATAACAGAATTTCTAACATGCTTCCAGTGGCTGCCGGTCTGGTTTTTTTTGATATGCGAAACTATCGTAATGATAATGGGGAATTTAATGTTTATATAGAGTGGAATGAGGAATTGAATTCCGTTCTGAACGACAGACTGCCTTCGGGTGGTTATTTTATAAAGGCAACAGGAAAACAGGCAAGACAGTTGGAAGAAAAAACAGGTGGAATTCCTGTTTATATGAAGTTGATCGCGCATGAGGGCAGGCTGTATCCGTATCGCACATATGTGATGTGGAATGGCAGGCCTTTTAGTGTGGAATTTAACGGAAATATATTGATTCCGGTTGATTATAAAAAGAAAGCTGAGACTGTGAAAATACAGGGTTCTCAGAATGGCAGTAAAGGAAATCGTACGGATGTATCTGGCAGCCAGATGAGTAGCAGTCAACGAAGTTTATTCGGTACAAGCCAGAACAAATTGTTAGTAGTCAGTCAGCAGGGAGCTTTTGTTGGTGGTGAGCGTGAGTTTTTGACAGGCAGCAATCGAGAATTCTGGACGAGCAGCAATCGACCTTGGACATATGAGTGGGAATATGAGAATGGCAGCCAGAGAAGTTTATTCGGGGGCAGTCAGAGAAGTTTGTTTGGTACAAGCCAGAATGGATTCTTTTTTGGAAGCCAGAGAGAATTTTTGACAGGTAGTAACCGAGGCTATCTGACGGGCAGTAATCGAGAATTCTGGACGAGCAGCAATCGACCTTGGATGTATGAGTGGGAATATGAGAATGGCAGCCAGAGAAGTCTATTCGGTGGTAGTCAGAGAAGTCTGTTTAGTACAAGTCAACGTGGAAATTTCTTTGGAAGTCAAAGCAGACTTTTTGGCACAAGTCAGCAGAGTTTTCTTTTTGGCAGCCAGCGAGGATCTTTAACAGGCAGTAACCGGGGTTATCTGACAGGCAGCCGGTATACGCCGACTTTTTATCAGGCAACGGATGGCGGGGCAGATGATTATGATATTCCGCATTGGTATTACATGCCACCGGAATGGCAGCTTATAAACCGGTCAAAACGACCATGCAGCAGAAAAGGCGGAAACAGCACATTTGGCTATGGGCTGGATTTAATATAGAGCGGAAGCGTCCCTTGGCTGAGAAGGTCAAGAGCCTGCAGCTAATTAATATTTAGCTGGTTTTGAATTATCTTGAAAGGACAACATATGGACGGATTTCATTCCTTATGGTCAAAACCGTATATGGCGGGAAAACAAGCGGAAGAATATTGGATGCAGGACTATGAAGTCCTTACGATGATTCTTTCGGCATTGATGTGGAGAAAACACAATGGGGGGATCCGTTTGTGTGCGGATGCAGAGGCAAGAGTATTTATCGAGAAGCTGGGACTTGCGCACATCTGGAATCTCGGAATCGAGGAAATTACAGTGCCGGAAGCGGTACCGGAAAAGGTGTTCTGGGCAGCCGGCAAACTATATTCATTGAAAAAAATGCAGATGCCTGCGGTTATGGTGGATCTGGATCTGATCATCTGGAAGGATATACGGAATATTATAAAAGATACGGATATCTGTGCAATACACAGAGAAGGGATATTCCCTGATGTGTATCCGGGAAAAGAGTTTTTCCATATGAAGCAGGAGTATCGGTTTGACCCGGACTGGAGCTTTGAGGTTCTTCCGGTCAATACCTGTATGTTATATATCGCGGATGAAGCGTTTAAGAATTATTATGTTGACAGTTCGATCACATTTATGGAGAATTGTCTGGAGACAGAGGAGAATCTCTGCCATATGGTATTTGCGGAACAGCGGCTTCTTGCGATGTGCGCAGAGAAGCAGGGAAAGCAGATATCATCTTTTTTTCCCGGTTCGGCACAGATCGAGAACCAGGATATCTTCACACATTTATGGGGCTATAAGAACATTCTGAAATTCAATTATAAAGAAAGGGAAGCTTTTAACCATAAAATGTATGATCGCATCGTCCGGGAATTTCCGGAAGAAGAGACGACACTCAAGCAGCTTCCGATATCAGGACTATAGGGAGAATGGTATGAAACTTTTACGCAAAATACCAAAGGAAATATACATATATATCGCATGGGGCATACTCGTAGGGGCAGTGAACTTAGGGTCTGCCTGGTTTTTTATGTACAAATGCGGGATAAATGAGATCTATGCCAATTATATGTCGTGGATTTTGTACAACTATGTGTCATTTGCGACAAACCGCAAATCTGTATTCCACACAAAGGCAGCCACGGTAAAGGCATATTTTATCGAACTGGCATTATTCTATCTGAGCCGGGTATCTACACTTCTGATCGAAACAGGAATTATCTTTGCGCTTGTCACCGGACTGAAATGGAATGCGATGGGTGTTAAGGTGTTTACATCGATCCTTGTGATCTTTTTGAATTATTTCATCAGTAAGAAATTTATCTTTTCCATTCAATACGAAAAGAAAAATAGCGGAGAAATGTTGTCGGAAGACGAAGTATGCCGTGAAATCGTGAGATAATTAATAAAAACTTTACAAGATTTATTTCCATATTTTTGTAAAATGTAGTACAATATCGGCGTAACCATGCATTCTGTGCAGTATGTGTGGTTTATACATAAGCTGACAAAGTAAATTTTTATAGAATTTAACAATGCAGGATTTCTTCTATATCTTTCACAGATAATCTGGATGGTATATATATGGAAGAAAATGGAAATCATACTTTATATTAAGGAGAATTATTGAATATGAGTAGAAGAGTAGTGATTACAGGAATGGGAGCGGTTACTCCACTTGGCTTGAATGTGGATGAGTTCTGGAACGGCTTAAAAGAAGGCAGACATGGTTTTGGACCGATTACACAGTTTGATGCATCAGAATATAAGTGCAAGGTTGTAGGTGAAGTAAAAGGATTTGTAGCAAAAGATTATATTGATCCAAAGGCCGCAAGAAGAATGGCAAGATTTTCACAGTTCGCGGTTGCAGCAGCAAAGGAAGCAGTTGCAGATGCAAAGCTTGACATGACAGCAGAAGATCCATACATGGTTGGTACCTGTGTCGGTTCCGGTGTAGGAAGTCTTCAGGAGCTTGAAAGTGCATATGAGAAGATCATGACAAAAGGACCGAATCGTGTAAGCCCATTTACAGTACCTATGATGATCAGCAATATCGCAGCAGGTAATATTGCGATCCAGCTTGGCTGCAAGGGAAAGAGTATTGATGTTGTTACAGCATGTGCATCCGGTACAAACAGTATCGGTGAAGCATTCCGTACAATTCAGTATGGAGATGCAGATGTAATGATCGCCGGTGGTACAGAAGCAGCAGTTTCACCGATCGGTATCTCGACATTTGATGCATTAACAGCGTTGTCATCATCTGATAACCCGGACAGATGCTCAATTCCATTTGATAAAGAGAGAGACGGTTTCGTTCTTGGTGAAGGTTCCGGTATCGTTATTCTTGAGGAACTGGAACATGCTAAGAAGCGTGGCGCAAAGATCTATGCAGAGATCAGCGGATACGGATGCTCCAGTGATGCATTCCATATCACAGCACCGGAAGATTCAGGCGAGAGCCCTGCAAGAGCAATGTTAAATGCTGTAAAGGATGCGGGCGTATCACCGGAGGATGTTGCATATATCAATGCACACGGAACCAGTACACATTTAAACGATCTGGTTGAGACCAGAGCGATCAAGAAAGCATTTGGCGATCATGCAAAGGACATCAAGATCAATTCTACAAAGTCTATGACAGGACATCTTCTTGGTGCAGCAGGAGCGATTGAATGTATCGTTACAGCAAAGACGATCGAAGAAGGCTATATCCACAGAACCCGTGGACTTCATGAGAGTGAAGAAGAACTGGATCTTGATTATTGTAAAGAGCCATATGAGCAGGAGGTTGACTGTGCGATCAGCAATTCTCTTGGATTTGGTGGACATAACGCATGTATTCTTTTACAGAAATATAAGGAGCAGTAAAAAGAAATGTTATTTATAAAGAAAAAGGCAAAAGAAGCCGAGATGGAAAAAATGAAGGCTGTCGAAGCGGAGCAGCCAAAACCGGAGACTGTAAAATGTCCGAAATGTGGAGCTGAGCTTGATAAGCAGAGAGTTGTAAAGGCAAAATATATCTGTTATGAATGTGGTTCTTATTTCCGTGTTAAGACAAAGAACCGTATCAAGATGGTAACAGATCCAAAGTCATTTGAACCATGGTTTGAAGATATGCCGATGTCAAATCCGTTAAATACAGCCGGATATGAGGATAAGGTTAAGGCTGCGCAGGAAAAGACAGGATTGAAAGAAGCGGTTACAGTCGGTAAGGCTCTGATCAATGGTGAGCCGGCTATGATCGGTATCTGTGATGCCAGATTCCTGATGAGCAGTATGGGCTATGTTGTTGGTGAGAAGATTGCCAGAGCGGTTGAGCGTGCAACAGAAGAAAAGCTTCCTGTATTCATGTTCTGTTGTTCCGGTGGTGCCAGAATGCAGGAGGGTATCATTTCCCTGATGCAGATGGCAAAAACCTCCGCAGCATTGAAGAAACATTCAGAAGCCGGATTGTTATATGTATCGATCCTTACAGATCCTACAACCGGTGGTGTAACAGCCAGCTTTGCAATGCTTGGCGACATCATCTTAGGTGAGCCTGGTGCTCTGGTTGGCTTTGCAGGTCCTCGTGTTATCAAACAGACGATCGGACAGGATCTTCCGGAAGGCTTCCAGCGTTCTGAGTTCCTGGTAGAGCATGGTATTATCGATGGAATTATTACCAGAGATAAGATGAAGGATACCATGTACCAGTTGATCGTTACACATAAGCAGAGAACCGGTTATGCAAACTTCGATAAGGAAGAAGACGAGAAGTTTGATATCAGCGAGATCTTAAAGGAGAGATTGACTTCTGTTGAGAATAAGACTCCTTGGGAGAAGATCCGTGGTACAAGACAGATGACTCGTCCATGCGCACTTGATTATATTGATTATATCTGTGATGATTTCCATGAGATCCATGGAGACAGAACAATGAATGATGATAAAGCAATCGTTGGTGGTATCGGTCATATCGATGGACAGCCTGTAACCGTGATCGCACAGGTAAAGGGTTCCAGCATGACAGAGTGTATGGAGCGTAATTTCGGTATGCCGCTTCCGGATGGATACCGTAAGGCGCTTCGTCTGATGAAACAGGCAGAGAAGTTCAACCGTCCTATCATCACATTTGTAAATACACCTGGTGCATTCTGTGGACTGGAAGCAGAGGAACGTGGTATGGGTGAAGCAATCGCAAGAAACCTTTACGAGATGTCAGCCCTTAAAGTTCCTGTACTTTGTATCCTGATCGGTGAAGGCGGCAGTGGTGGAGCACTTGCTATGGCAGTTGGTAATGAAGTATGGATGCTTGAAAATGCAGTATACTCCATTCTTTCACCGGAAGGCTATGCATCAATTCTCTGGAAGGACAGCAACCGTGCAGAGGAGGCAGCAGAGGTTATGCAGCTTACCGCACAGGATCTTTCAAGACTTGGTGTGATCGAGAAGGTTATTCCTGAGTATGGCGGAGCAGATAAAGAATCTGTCCCATATATCGGTAAATTCATTAAGATGAATGCCAAGGAATTCCTGAAGAAATTCGATGGAATGAGCGGCGAAGAAATTGCTGCTGCAAGATATAAGAGATTCCGTGAGATGTAAATAAAATAAAAAACAGGGATGTAACATTGAGGGCATCATAATATTATGTAGCAAGCCTGTCCGAATGTCGGTCCTTAGTGATCCGCTGATAAGCGGGAGCTTAGTACCGTTACATGAGGATAGAGCGAAATAATATTATGATGCCCTCAATGTTACATCCCTGTTTTTGTAGTGTACACTTTGATTGGTGACATTCAAATATCGTATATGTTATAATTAACATATGTACTGGTTTCAATTATACAAAAGGTTATTTCTGTTGGGGTTATGCAGAGCCTTTTGGTCAGGGAGATTAATACAGTGCGAAGCGGAGGTTTATCATTTAGAAATGGAGGGTAAAGAAATGAGAAAACGAATTGTAAGCAGTTTATTGTTAGGCTGCGCATTATTAACAGGAGGTGTGTCAACTGCTTATACTGTGCATGCAGAAGATTCGCAGACACAGACAGGCACGGCTACAATCATATTGGTTAATAACTGTGATTGGGAAGACAGCTCAGGATTTCAATTTTTGTTGGATGAAGACCATGATACATATGGTGATGTAATACCAGATAGTGGTCCGCTTAGTAGAAATGATGATGTCCCGTCATCTGTGTACGACAGGTTCGAATACAAAATACCTGGAAATGCAGATGGAGCAAGGGATACGCAAAATAGTATCCCATATGGTTCATCAGCCAAAATTACAATTCCGTCAGGAACATATGATTATGTTATTACAAATCCAACACCAGATGATAGAGTTTGGATCGTAGGAAATGGGGGAACAGATAAAGCGCGCATGGATGACTATGTTTTTGAAGCAGGAAAGGTATATACATATACTGTTTCAAAAGTAGGTAGTGGAGATGGAGTATATCTTTCCATACATGAACATAGTTATAGTAACAGTATCTGGAACAGTGATGAAAGCGGTCATTGGCAGGAATGTGACGATACAAATTGTCCGGATAAGGCATCAAGTGTGACTGCCAAGACAGCGCATATATCAAATGATGATGCAGATTGTACGACTGCTGCTACATGTAATGTATGTGGATATACAATTGCGGCAGGCAGATCAGAACATGCATTTGGGGAATGGCAACATGATGATGCTGCTGCAGGAATGCATATCCGGAAATGTGAGACAAATGGCTGTAACGCTTCTGAAACCGCAAAGTGCAGCGGCGGCAAAGCAACTTGTACAGAAAAAGCAAAGTGTGAGGTTTGTGGAGAAAGTTATGGAGATCTGAATCCGAGCAATCATACGGGAACAGAGGAGTGGATTCAGACAGCTGATACACACGAGAAGAAATGGAATTGCTGCAGCCTCGTAAGTGTTGCAAAAGAAAAGCATGAATGGAAAGATGGTGTATGTCAGAAATGCGGCTATAACTGTGAACATAGCGGAGGCACAGCAACCTGTCATGAGAAAGCAGTTTGCACAAGCTGCGGAGCAGAATATGGTGAATATAATTCTGATAATCATGCAGGAGAAACCGAGGTCAGAAAGAAACAGTCAGCAACCTGTACCAAAGATGGCTATACCGGAGATACCTACTGCAAGGGATGCGGGAAAAAGCTTTCATCCGGTTCGGTGGTTAAAGCAAAAGGACATAAAGGCGGTATAGCCACATGTAGTGAAAAAGCAAAGTGTGAAGTATGTGGTGAAGCTTATGGAGAAATAGATTCAGAAAATCATTCAGATTTCAAGCATGTTGATGCTAAGGCTGCTACGAAAAAGTCTGAAGGAAATGTTGAATATTGGTATTGTGATGGTTGCGGAAAGTATTACAGCGATGAAGCCGGAAAGAAAGAGATCAAAGCAGAAGCTGTAATAATACCAAAGTTAAAAGATGAACCGAAGTCTTTACAGACAGGTGATAACAGTGTACCTGTTTTGGCGGTTGTTCTTTTATTTGTCAGTGGTGGAGCTGCCATTGGAGTAATGAGCATTAAAAAAAGGAGAAAAAAGTAAAAGACCGGTTAGCTGTAGGATTATTTTACAGATAGCATAAAAACAGGGATGTAACATTGAGGGCATCATAATATTATGTAGCAAGCCAGTCCGAATGTCGGTCCTTAGCGATCCGCTGATAAGCGGGAGCTTAGTACCGTTACATGAGGATAGAGCGAAAGCGCCTTGCGAAATAATGATTATGATGCCCTCGATGTTACATCCCCGTTTTTATATAAATCCTAGATCAATGACTCGTACAGCTTGGTGATATCCTTTACGCTTGTCTCTTTTGGATTGCCCGGACGGCATGCATCGCCATATGCAGACTGAGCAAGGAAAGGAATATCCTCCGGCTTTACGATATCCTTTAAGTTGGCTGGAATTCCAACATCCTGTGATAACGTAGTTGATCGTAACCTCGGCAGCAGTTCCGGTTGTTGTAGGTACAGCGAAGATAGGTACGGATTTATTCTTGGTAGGAGCAACGCCCTTTGCTGTGTCCATGGATGATCCGCCACCGATCGCAATGATGTAATCAGCTTCAGCAGCCTTAAAAGCAGCAACACCTGACTGAACATTCTCGATGGTTGGGTTTGGTTTAATGTTGGAATAGATCTCATATGCAAGACCAGCGTTGTCCAGAACATCTGTTACTTTCTTAGTAACACCGAACTTAATGAGATCAGGATCAGAGCAGACAAATGCTTTCTTGAAGCCACGGCCGATGACCTCTGTAGCGATCTCTGTGATCGCACCTGCTCCATGATAAGATGTTTCGTTTAATACAAATCTGTTAGCCATATAAATAATATCTAAATTTACTTGCCGGCTGTATCTGCTTTTAATCCTGCGCGCCAGTTCAGATAAGAAATGCCGATGATAACGGCATACCCGATAAAGCTCAGTGCATCCGGTATCTGGCTGAAGAAGATGAAACCAAGGATTGCCGAGGTGATGATCTGCGAATAATCGAAGATCGATATTTCCTTTGCCGGAGCATGTGAATAAGCAGCCGTGATCGAGAACTGACCGACAGCAGCGGAGGCACCTGCCATTAACAGACAGAACAACTGGAAAAATGACATCGGTTTATAAAAGGCGATCACAAACGGCAGCATGACCAGAGTCGAAAATGCGGAGAAAAAGAATACGATCTGTGGATTCTTTGCACCGTGGTTGCTTAGATATCTTACTGCCGCATAAGCAGCGCCTGCACCCATACCGCCGGTAAAACCGATGAGACCCGGAGCAAAATCAGTGAAGTTCAGGGATGGTTTGATAACAAATAAAGCACCGATGAATACACCGATCAGAGCAGCATATTGTTTCAGACTTGCCTTTTCCTTTAACAGGAAGATCGAGAAGATAACAGCGGCAAACGGTGACAGCTTATTTAAGATCGAAGCATCGGCGATGTTCATGTGATCGACTGCATAGAAGTTACACATGATACCGAGTGTGCCGCAGATCGACCGCATAAACAGCATCGGAATGTGCCGTTTCTCATAATGCAGTCCGAGATCACTTCGGATCAGGACAACAAGCGCGATGAATGCTGCGACCAGATTACGGAAAAATGCTTTTTCAATCGTAGGAAGATCGCCGGATAATCGTACGAATACATTCATAAAAGAAAAACCGACACCGGACAGAATTATATAAAGAATTGCTTTTGTTTTCTCTCGCATATAAAAACACCACTTTCTGTTTGTTAGATATTTGCGGAAATAAACAGTATTTTCGCATTATGCCGGTATGTGAAGACACATTCCATAGCAATGCTCATTATAGCATGTTTTCGTATTTGTCAGCAGCCAAAGTTTTATGAAACACTTTATACTTGCTTTATAAACTATACACAATTTATTCAAAAAACTTGTCTATCATACATTCTAGAAAAAGTGTAAGGAAAAATAATTTAAATAATTGATGCAGAATAGGAGATCATACATGAGCAGGGTAATAGGAATAGATTTAGGAACGACAAATAGCTGCGTGGCCGTTCTGGAAGGAGAACAGGCGACGATCATACCGAATGCCGAAGGCAACCGTACCACACCATCGATAGTAGCCATTACGAAAAATGGCGACAGACTGGTGGGGGATGCTGCGAAGAGACAGCTTACGGTAAATGTAGACAGAACCATTGCATCGATCAAGAGAGAAATGGGAACGGCATATAGAAAAAGAATAGATGGAAAAGATTACTCACCACAGGAGATATCGGCGATCATTCTGTCAAAGTTAAGAGCAGATGCAGAAAACTATCTGAGTGAGCCGGTTCATGATGCGGTCATCACGGTTCCGGCGTATTTTGATGACAGCCAGAGACAGGCGACAAAGGATGCAGGAAAGATCGCAGGGTTAAATGTACTTCGAATCATTAACGAGCCGACATCAGCGGCACTTGCCTATGGTCTGGATAACGGACAGGCACAGAAGATTCTGGTATATGACCTTGGTGGCGGAACCTTTGATGTATCCGTGATCGAGATCGGAGATCATGTGATCGAGGTTCTGGCAACTGCAGGTGACAATCATCTTGGTGGTGATGATTTTGACGAGCGTCTGGTGCAGTATGTGATAAAGTCATTTAAGAAAGAAACAAGGATCAATCTGGAGAAAGATATAACCGCGGTACAGCGTATCCGGGAAGCATGCGAAGAGGCAAAGAAAGAATTATCCAGCACGCTGCAGACTCATATCAATCTTCCGTTTATCACGGTCGTAAAGAACGAGCCGAAGCATCTCGATATGCTCATAACCAGAGAGTTGTTCAATGAGCTGACAGATGATCTTGTAAAACGGACAGACGGTCCGGTCAATCAGGCACTTCGGGATGCAGGTATATCAGCCGGAAGTTTAGATAAGGTATTATTGGTTGGTGGGTCAACCAGAATCCCTGCCGTTATGGACGAGGTTAAGAGGATAACCGGAAAAGAGCTTTCGAAGAATCTCAACCCGGATGAGTGCGTTGCGATGGGAGCTGCGATTCAGGGAGGAAAGCTCAGTGGTGGTCTGACCGTTACAAATAAGGTAAATGATATTTTGCTGATGGATGTAACGCCATTGTCTCTGTCAATCGAGACCTTAGGTGGTATTGCAAATGTACTGATCCCAAGAAACTCACCAATTCCGACACGGGTATCTAAGATCTTTACAACGGCCGGAAATTTCCAGCGCGATGTAGAGGTAAAGGTGTATCAGGGCGAACGCAAATATACCAGAGATAATAAGCTACTTGGCAACTTCCGCCTGAGTGGGATCAAGCGAGCACTTGCAGGAGTTCCGCAGATCGAGGTTACATTTGACCTTGATGTAAATGGTATACTAAAGGTATCTGCAAAGGATCTTGGCAGAGGCGTGGAACAGCAGATCGTGATCACATCCAGCACGAATCTTTCAGAGGAAGAGATCCGTCGGGCAAGGGAAGATGCCATGCGGTACGAGAAAGAGACTCAGGGCAACAAGGAAAATATGGATATCTGGAACGAAGCTGAAGCATATGTATATAAAGTAGAAAATCAGTTAGAGGTACAAAGTCAGAATCTGGATAAGGCTCAGATCAAGAAGATTCGGAGAGATTTGGAATACTTAAAGAAACTGGTATGTCGGACGGATGCTGACCGGATCACGGATATAGAAGCGGGCAATATAAAGGATGCTTACAGACAGTTACAGGAATCTGCAATGATCCTTGGATAGGCAGAATATTACGATCGTCGGATCGGAAATATATAAATAGTATACATGATCTGAAGGTGCTGAAATGGCAGCAGATCTGCAGGGTAAAGAAAGAATGGTGCTTATATGAGAGATAAGATTTATAACTTTATGCGAACAAGATATGGGAATGATCAGTTTTCATCATTTCTGACCTGGATGGGCCTGATCCTGATCATCATAGATGTCTGGGCGAAGACAGGAGTTTTGTATTTCCTTGGACTTGCTTCTTTTATCTATGGATATGTGCGCATCTTTTCTAAGAAATACGACAAACGTGCGGCAGAAAATAAGTGGTTTCTAAGCCACACGACAGGCGTTCGAAATGTATTTAAACGGATGAAAAAAAGCAAAGAAGCCGGAAAGAATTATAAGATCTTCACCTGCCCACGTTGTGAACAGATGATCCGGATTCCACGAGGCAAGGGCAGGATCGAGATAAGATGTCCGAAATGTGGGAATACTTTTATTAAGAAAAGCTGATTGGAGACAGGCGCGTGTTTGGATATATAGTAGTAAACCAGCAGGAAATGAAATTTAAAGAATTTGACGAATACCACAGGTATTACTGCGGGTTGTGCAGGGCGTTAAAAGAAGATCAGGGCGCAAAAGGTCAGTTGTCATTAAGCTACGATATGACATTTCTGGTGCTGCTGCTTACCGGATTGTATGAGCCGTCAGAGGAGCGGGGTACAAAAAGGTGTGTGGTCCATCCGATGACAAAGCATGAATATGCCAGAAATCTGTACTCCGATTATGCAGCGGATATGAACCGTATACTTACATATTACAAATGCATGGATGACTGGACAGATGATAAGAAGCTGTTTCGTAAGCTGTATGCGGAGCTTTTAATACCGAAGAAAGAGTTGGAAAAGGAAGACAGCCGATTATATGATTACAGACAAAAGATTGATACTATTGCAGATCGGCTTGCAAAGATCAGCGAGCTTGAGAAAGAAAACAGTGAAGATCTGGATCGGTTATCAGGATATTTTGGTGAAGTGCTGGCAGAGATATTTGCCGTAAAAGCTGATGCATGGGAAGAAAATCTGAGAAAGATCGGTTATTATCTTGGAAGATTTGTATATATTCTGGACGCTTACGATGATATTGAAAAGGACCGAAAAAAACACAGCTTTAATCCATTGATACACAAGCTTACATGTAGTGAAGAAATGAAGACAGAGGACATTCCGGTGGAGGAATGGCAGAAGCTTGCAGACTGGGTAAAAGAAGTCCTGATGATGCAGGCGGCAGAATGTGCCAGAGAATTTGAGAAGCTTCCGATTATAAAAAATGTGGAAATTCTCAGGAATATCGTGTATTCTGGCATATGGAATAATTATTATAAAGCAACTGCCGAAAGATGCGGTAGCAAAGCAGATAACAGGCAGAATGGAGAATAAATGAAAGATCCTTATGAAGTACTGGGATTGCCGCATGGTGCCAGTAATGATGAAGTAAAAAGTGCATACAGACGATTGAGCAGAAAATATCATCCGGATGCGAATATCAACAATCCAAATAAAGCCGAGGCTGAGGAGAAGTTCAAAGAGATCCAGCAGGCATATAAGGCGATCATGGATGGTGATACCGGTTATGGAAATCCATACGGAGCAAGTGGATATGGCAGCCCATATGGAAATGGTTCATATGGTTCGGGCAGTTACCGAAACAGCAACAGCGGTGGAAGAACTACTTATGATGAGTCAGATCCGTTTGGCGGTTTCTATGGCGGTTTTGACCCGTTTGGCGGGTTCGGCGGATATGCCGGCGGAAGACGGGAGGACTATGATCCGAACGATCAGGATTCCAGATATTTTCAGGCGGCAAGAAATTATCTGCGGTCAGGCAGTTATGAGGAAGCAAGAACAGTATTGAACCAGATCCAGGATCATAATGCAAAATGGCATTATTATTCTGGTGTATGCAATGCCGGACTTGGTAATCAGATCCGGGCGCTTGAGATGCTTCAAAGGGCGATACAGCTAGAGCCGGATAATATGGAATACAAGCGTGCATACGAACAGATCAAGAGCGGATCGAAATGGTATATGGATCAGGGACAGGGTTATGGCATGGATATGTCAGGCCGGGATATGACAAAATGCTGTAATACTTTCTGCACTACCTTGCTTTGTCTCTCCTGTTGTGGTGGAAATATGTGCTGTTTCCCTTGTGGCGGCTATTATTCAGGCGGTTATTAGAAGGAAAACCCCTTATGAAACTGTTCAGATATTGGTATGCCCCATAGGGCAAGAGCGTATAAATAACTATAAAAACAGAAAATAATTGAAAAATCATTGTAAAATTGCAAGATTAATTAGACTTTGGTCTAAAAAATATGTATTTTTCTACAAAAAATTAAGACATGTATTGAGAAATACATGTTTTTTTGTTAAAATGATATAGGTTTCTTCCAAAATTTCTCATGGTAAAACTGGATATTATGATGAATTAGGGTGAAAGAGATATAAAGGATGCGAATAATATCGGCATCTGATTATAGAAAAATCGTCAGGGATGCATTCTGGCGTGCAATTTTCAAGGAGGATACGATAAATGAAAAAGTTGATTGATTTCGACAAAGAGGGCTTCAAAAAAGAGGTTATTACAAATGTAAAGACATTGTACAGAAGACCAATCGAAGAGGCAACTCCACAGCAGGTATTCCAGGCTGTCAGCTACGCTGTTAAGGACGACATAATAGACAGATGGATAGCAACACATAAGGAATATGAGAAGAAGAATGTTAAGACAGTTTACTATCTGTCCATGGAGTTCCTGATGGGTAGAGCCCTGGGAAACAATCTGATCAATCTGACATACTATGATGCAGTAAAAGAAGCCTTAGATGAACTTGGATTTGATTTGAATCTGATCGAGGATCAGGAGCCGGATGCAGCACTTGGTAATGGTGGTTTGGGACGTCTTGCAGCATGTTTTCTGGATTCTCTTGCTACACTTGGTTATCCGGCATACGGATGTGGTATCCGTTATCGTTATGGTATGTTCAAGCAGGCAATCAAAGATGGTTATCAGATCGAGTTGCCGGATGACTGGTTAAAGGATGGCAACCCATTTGAGATCAAGCGTCCGGAGTACGCTGTAGAAGTTAAATTTGGCGGTTATGTAAGAGTTGAGAACAGAGACGGAAGAAATTACTTTATTCAGGATGGTTATCAGACCGTTCGTGCCGTACCATATGATGTTCCGGTTGTCGGTTATGGCAACAATGTTGTAAATACACTTCGTATCTGGGATGCAGAAGCAGATCAGGAGTTCTGTCTTGATTCATTTGACAAGGGTGAATATGAAAAGGCTGTTGAGCAGCAGAACCTTGCTAAGACAATTGTTGAAGTCCTTTATCCAAATGATAATCACTATGCAGGTAAGGAATTAAGACTGAGACAGCAGTACTTCTTCATTTCAGCGTCTGTTCAGAGAGCAATCCTGAAATTCAAAGAGAAAAACAGTGATATTCATAAGCTTCCGGAAAAGATCACGTTCCAGATGAATGATACACATCCAACAGTTGCAGTAGCAGAGTTAATGAGAATCCTTATGGATGAAGAAGGTCTTGAGTGGGATGATGCATGGGATATCACAACCAGAACATGTGCATACACTAACCATACGATCATGGCTGAAGCTCTTGAGAAATGGCCGATCGAATTGTTCTCAAGATTACTTCCTCGTATCTATCAGATCGTAGAAGAGATCAACAGAAGATTTGTACTGAAGATCCAGTCTATGTATCCGGGCAACCAGGATAAGGTTAAGAACATGGCTATCCTTTATGATGGTCAGGTTAAGATGGCACATCTTGCTATCGCAGGTTCTTACTCTGTAAATGGTGTTGCAGCACTTCATACAAAGATTCTGGAAGAGAGAGAGCTGAAGGACTTCTATGAGATGAGACCTGAGCAGTTCAATAATAAGACAAATGGTATTACACAGAGACGTTTCCTTCTTCATGGTAATCCGCTTCTTGCAAGCTGGATCACAGATAAGATCGGTGATGAATGGATCGTTAAGCTTTCAAATCTGAAGAAGTTAAAAGTATATGCTACTGATGAGAAGTATCAGCAGGAATTCATGAATATCAAGTACCAGAACAAGATCCGTCTTGCAAATTATATCAAGGAGCATAATGGCGTGGATGTAGATCCTCGTTCTATCTTCGATGTACAGGTTAAGAGACTTCATGAGTACAAGAGACAGCTTCTTAATATTTTACATGTTATGTATCAGTACAACGAGTTGAAGACAAATCCATCATATGATATGTATCCAACAACATATATCTTTGGTGCAAAGGCTTCCGCCGGTTATAAGAGAGCAAAGCTTATCATCAAGCTGATCAACTCTGTTGCAGATGTTATCAACAACGATGCATCTATCAAGGGTAAGATCAAGGTTGTATTCATCGAGAACTACAGAGTATCCAATGCAGAGCTGATCTTCGCAGCAGCAGATGTCAGCGAGCAGATTTCAACAGCTTCCAGAGAAGCATCCGGTACCGGTAACATGAAATTTATGTTAAACGGTGCAGTTACACTTGGAACCATGGATGGTGCAAATGTAGAGATTGTTGAAGAAGTTGGTGAAGAAAATGCAGTTATCTTCGGTTTAAGAGCTGAAGAAGTTATGAAGTATGAGCGTGAAGGTGGATACAATCCAAAGGATATTTACAACAATGATGCAGCAGTAAGAACTGTTCTTACACAGCTTATCAATGGTATGTATTCTTCTGATGATCCGGATCGTTTCAGAGATCTGTATGATTCACTTATCAACGAAGATGTATACTTCATCCTTAAGGATTTTGCTTCTTATGTAGAAGCTCACAGAAAGATCGATACTCTTTACAGAGACGAGAAGAACTGGGCTAAGATGGTTATGTTGAATACAGCATGCTCCGGTAAGTTCTCATCAGACAGAACAATCGAAGAGTATGCAAAAGAGATCTGGAACCTCAAAAAGGTTAAAGTCACATTAGACTAATAATATATGTACGACCCGTGATCGTTATATAGTACATCCATTATTCCGCAAGGCACTTTCGTTCTATCCTCGGTGCAGCGGTACATAAGGTTGCAAAAGACGCAACCTAAGTACCGGCACTCGGATAGGCTTGCTGCATAATGATGTACATATATAATGCTCACGGGTCTGTTTATGTATACAAAAAAAGACATATATACATTTATGCCGCAGAACGCTCGCGCTCTATTTTCACGTAGCGGTACTAAGCTCCCACCATTTGGTGGGTCGCTAAGGACCGACGTGAGTAACTGAGATCTTAACGAGGCTAGCCGAGTTTAGTTCGAAGTTATACAGAGTGAACAGGTCTGATGCATAAAGTATATAGGGGTCTTGTTCTATAAGTGATATTTTTATGACCGGCGGTAAGTATATAATACACATATTATTTCGCAAGACGCTTTCGCTCTAATCCTCGTGCAGCGGTACATAATAGTGTATCTATATACTTACCGCCGGTTTGTTTTATTGTTACTTTAGACAAGAAATGTCTTATTTCTTATAGAGCAGACTTAATGTACAAAATGAGGAAGGTTATACTATTATGAAGCAAGCCTTTTCTCGCGTCAGTCCTTAATGATCCGCCGTGAGGCGGGAACTTAGTACTGTTACGCGAGAATAGAGTGCAAACGACTTGCGTAATAATAGTATAACCTTCCTCATTAGTATAGAAGAGGTTTATTTCTTAAGCTTCACTTTTTTTGTGTCGGTGTAGACCTTTTTTTTGGTGATCTTGGAGATTTTATTTGCATAGACATTGCCTTTGCATTTTTTATCTGCATATACGCCAAATGTAACTTTGGAAATCTTATTTTTGTTGATAAGGATCTTGGCTTTTCTTATGGTGAAGCCGGATCCTTTTTTATTTCCGGTAATTGTGTTGTTTGTAGCGGTAATTTTGTATTTTGTTGTTGCAGGCTGGATATAGATTCCTGCATTTGAACAGCCTGATATTTTATTTTTTTCGATCTTCAAAGTATTTGAGATACTTCCGATCAAGATACCGCTTGTTTTGGCATTTTTGATCGTGTTGGATGCTATTGCCTTGCCAATAGATGACTTATTCAGGGTCTGAATTCCGTATTTGGCAGCAGATGATATCTTATTGCCATTAACACTTCCGGTAACCTGAGATTTCAGAGATACCACGATAGCTGAGTCACTACATTTTTCGATCGTGTTTTTATTGATCGATCCTTTTACCTTGGAAGAATTGTAAAGGACAATTCCACGGTTGGATGAGTATTTTGCGGCACCGGCCAGAATCTTATTTCCCGTCATGGAGCCGGTGGTTGATTTTAAATTGATCTTTATACCGGCCAGATTTGTATGTTTACCGTTTTTTCTGGTATCAGTGATCGTGTTATTTGCGATTTTGCCTGTTGTACAGTTATTATAAACAGAGATACCGCCTTCTTCGTTATAAGATGAAATTTTATTTCCGGTGATATTTCCCGAGGTGCAGTTATTGCTGATAAAGATGCCACCCCGTTTGCAGCTTTTGATCTGATTATCCGATATGCCTTCTGTGCATTGGCTTTTATCATATATCTGGATTCCGCGTCCGCCGCATTTGGAAAAAATATTTTTGGAGATCCTCTTTACGGAAGATGACTTCTGCACGAGAATACCGTTTCTGGTCATTCCGGATATATGGTTATTGTTTATGATAATATTTTTGGAATCCATTTCTACCAGAATGCCATCATGATCGTTTTTGGACGGATCTTTGGAAGAAAAATTCTGCCCAATGATTGTATTATCATATGCACTACATCCGTGAGCATCAAGGAAATGAATGCCATGACCGGAGGTGTGGATTGTGTTGTCGGAAACAGTTACACCACTGATATAGTAGTTTCCGGCAGGAAGAATGAATCCGTCACCGCCCTTTTTTCCACTTTCCTGTTTGTATCCGGAGACTTTGATTCCTTCCGGTGTAATACAGCTAGGAGAATAACGGAGGGAGATATTATTGCCGCTGATAACTGTATTGAGTTTATAGCGGAAGGATGCTTTATATTTATTCTTGCCATCCAGAATTGAGGTGTTGATCGTATTAGCGGCAGCTTTATAGTTTTGAACAAGGATACCGCCACCGCAGTTCTTGATCGTGTTATTTTTAATTTCACAGTTATAATAGTTCAGACCGATAATGCATTCTTCCAGTACGTTATCAAAGGTATTGTTGTTTATCTTAATATTCTCATGGTAAGCGCCGATCAGCATCGTATGGCTTCCGAGACCTCTTGCAACATTTTTAAATGTGCAACCGGTAATCTCGACATTTTTCATCGGAGTGCCGTCTTCGTATATATTCGGGAATACAAACTCACGGCATGGCATATCGAGCTGAAGTGCTTCCTGATTTTCGTGGTTATTGATATCGGTTGCTTTTCCATTGTCCCGGAATGTACAGCCCGTTACATAGAAGCCGTTGATTGCAGCTACTTCCATCTGGTGAAGACAGCCGCCTCCTTTTAAGGTGATTCCGTTTAAATGGACATTGGTTGCATGGGAAAGACGCACGATTGTTGAGTCGTTTGATGGAATGCTGATGAATGTTCCGCCGTTTATGGTTATGTTTTTGAATCCGTTATAGCCGCTACATAATGAACTTGTATTATAGTTGTTCTGTCCTTTGTATGCGCCGTTTGTTCCGGTGGTGATCATGTTGATCGGTGTATCCGCTGTGCATTTGATACTTACACCTGTCAGGTTCAGTGTTGTATTGCTGTAGATATGTAAAGCAATGTCCTGAGTATAACTTCCTGCCGGAACATTGACGGTGATTATGTGTCCGTTGGAATCCGCAAGATCGCGTGCAGCTTTTAATGCGTCATTTAATACTGTTCCAATTTCACTTCCGTTTTTAGCGGAGACCGTAATCGTGTCGCCGGAAACAGAGTATGAATTTGCAAATAGTTCCGGTGAGGTGTCATTTGATGCTGTGCTTTCAGTAGCTGTTAAGTTGGCTGCAAATGTCTGTGTATCTGCTGTATAAGCAACACCGGAAACAAGCAGCAGTCCTGAAGCAAGCAGGATAAGATGTTTTTTCATATATATGTCCCCTTTCAGTTATAAATATGATCCCATTTATCTGAGAATAAAATAGTTCGTCTGGAAATTTCCGAAAATACAGATGTTTTCCACTGTTTTATATGCCCTGATCCGGTAATAAACCGGTTTGTTATTTGGCAGATCGTGTAGGGTATAAGATGTCTGTTTTGCATTCAGGTGGATAACCTGTTTGCTGGAAAAATCTGCATATGTGCTGTATTGTAATTCGTATCCGTCCATTCCCTTTACAGCATCCCATGTGATCGTTGCTTTATTTTTTCCATTATCTGTCGTAGTTTCGACTGTTGATGAAATGACTGTATTCATTTTCTGGGCTTTTTTATCAATGTAGATTTCTTTTTTTGCTATATCACTATATATATTATCATAGATTGACCCTGAAACGGAAGCTGCAGCATGGATTCCGTATTTGAATTTTTCAAATTCATTGGATGCAATCGATACTTTGCATTTGGATAGCCGGATACCACTGATTGAAGCTGAGCCGGATAATATATTTCCTGATATAGTGGTCAGATTCTTTTTTCCTGCGGCAATATTAATAGCAGCGTTCTTATTTTCATTCAGTTCATTGTGGGCAACGGTCAGGTCGTTTTCTATACTCTGGATATTGATGCCATAGTTATTACATTCTGTAATAACATTACCGGCGATGCTGTTCCGGACGGTTGCTTTTTTATCAAGTAAGATACCGTTTGTACCGCTGCCTGAGATATGATTGCTTTCGATATTATCACAGATTATGGAGGAATCGGTAACAGCAATAGCACTTTTTCTGGCAGAGGTGATATCATTACGATTAATCTGACCTGCTATCTTGGAATAGCTTTTAACGGCAATAGAGTATTCGTTTGTATTTGAAATTGTGTTGTTGCTGACTGATTCAGATAATCTGGAATCTGAATCAATCAGAATGCCGTAACCGGAGGAGTATTTAGACTTGGATGCATAGATCCGGTTGCTTTCTATTCCTTTTGAAGTTGATCTGCCGCTTACTACGATGCCCGAGGCAACCTCTTTTTTTCTGTACTCCCCCAGGTCATAAATCTGGTTGGAGTTGATATAACGGACAGTACTCATGTTGCTGATTTTGATGGCGGGATTACCGCTTACCGCTGAGAGTGTATTCCCGATGATATCGGAAGTCGTGCTGTTGTTTTCAACTATCAGACCACCGAAAGAACATTTTTTTATTATATTATTTGTTATATCATTTGCACAGATACTGTGTTCTGTTAATTTGATTCCGGACTTGGAACAGCTTTTAATATTGTTGTTTACTATGCCGGACAGAGAGGAACGATCATATATTACAATACCGTTTCTGGACATATTCTTAATAGAATTTCCTGTTATAGAGATATCGGAGCTTTGTTTATCAACTCGAATTCCGTCTCTGTATCTGGCATATGGATCTTTCTTTGAAAATTTTGCGCCTTTGATGGAATTCCCTGCTATCTCACAATTTCTGGCATCGGATATGGTTATGCCATCACCTGCGGTTATGATCGTATTATCCCGGATAGATATAGAGCTGATATAATGATTTTCTTTAGGCAGAGGATAGCCGTCTCCACCAAGTGCATCATCGGATATATTTTTCCCATATACATAGATTCCGGCTACGATCAGCGTGGTTGGATGGTAGACGATCTGTATGGTATTTCCACTGATCTCGGTATTCAGGTCGTGGATGGTTGCGCCGGCATACACTTTACTTCCGTCCAGTATCGAAGTATTCATGGAACGATCGTAATCTCTTGCATTTTCAACAAGGATACCACCACCGCAGTTTGTGATCGTATTATCCTTGATCTGACAGTTTACATAGTTCAGACAAATGATACATTCCTCCAATACATTTTCAAATGTATTATTACTGATATTAATATTTTCATGATAAGATCCACAAAGCATCGTGTGTGTTCCGACACCGCGGGCAATATTTCGAAAAGTATTATGTGTGATCTCGACATTCTTCATAGGCGTACCATCCTGATAGACACCGGGATATACCAGATTACTGTATGGCATATCAAGCTGGATGGATTCCTGTTTTTGAAAATTAGTTGTGGAGTCTGCGCTCTTGCCATGATCCAGAAAAGTACAGTTGCGGACATAGAAACCATCGATGGCAGCGACCTCCATCTGATGTACACAGCCTCCGCCAATCAGTGTCAAGCCATCCAAAGTGACATTCCTGGCATGAAAGAGCCGGATCATACTGCCGGCATTTTCGGGTGTGCTTTCCCATATTCCACCAAGTACCGTGATATTTTCAAAGGCATCATAGCCGGAACAGCCTTCACTGGAATTGAAATGTTCATAGCCGCGGTATGGGGCATTTGTTCCGCTGATGACCATGTTGATCTTTTTAGTACCCTGATAAGTAAAATGTACATCTGTTACATCAAGGGTTGTGTTGCTATATATGTGCAGGGACTTTGAGAGATAGTAATCTCCCTTTTTTACCTTGACGGTTATGATCTGGCCGGAGCTTTCTGCGAGGTCTCTTGCATTGATCAGAGCTTCACGCAGTTTGTCCGAGATATCACTGCCATTTTTGGCGGATACTTTGATCGTTGTTTCATCAGAGGAACTGTTTTCTGCGGCTGATACGGTTATTCTGGTCTGTGCGGAAAACAGAAGAAAGAACAGAGTCAGGGTAAGTAAAGTAAGTAATATTTTTTTCAATGAATGCGCCTTCTATACAAATTAATTTATTCGATCTATGTGTTCTTTATTTGTTTCGGAAATAATATAATGTGGACGATTTTTTACTTCCAGATAGGTCTTTGCCATATATTTTCCCATAATTCCCATGCAGAGGAATTGCAAACCTGCAATGAATATAATGATACAGGCGAGAGATGGCCAGCCGGCAACCGGATCACCGAATATTGCTTTTCGGATAATGATAAATATGACCATGATAAATGACAAAATGGTCAGAAAAATACCGAGACCGGAGGCAAAGGACATAGGAGTTTCCGAGAAGTTGATAATACCGTCGATCGCATATTTAACGAGTCCCCAGAAGTTCCATTTGGTTTCTCCCGCGATTCTGTTGACGTTTTCATATTGGATCCATTTGGTCTTAAAGCCGATCCACCCGAAAATACCTTTTGAGAAACGGTTGTATTCACACATAGAAACAATGCTGTCAACCATTTCTTTTCGCATCAAACGGAAATCCCTTGCACCATCTACAATATCGGCATCAGAAATTTTGTTGATAAGCTTGTAGAATTTTCTGGCAAAGAAAGAACGGATCGGTGGTTCACCTATACGAGAGACACGTCTGGTCGCAACACTGTCATAATCTTCGGTTTCCAGACAGTTTAACATTTCGGGAAGCAGAGATGGTGGATCCTGCATATCGGCATCCATAACAGCGGCATAGTCACCGTCGGAATTACAGAAACCGGCATACATGGCTGCCTCTTTTCCGAAATTTCTGGAAAATGAGATATATTTATAGTGTGAGTCGGATGCACAGATTTCTTTCATGACAGTCAATGTCTGATCGGATGAACCATCATTGACCAGAAGAACTTCTGTATTATAGTTTGTCAGTTGAACTATGACTTTATTTAGCTCTGCCGCAAACAGAGGAAGGGCATCTGCCTCGTTGTAGCAGGGAATGATCAGTGTTAACTTTTTCATGAAATTTCCCCCAAATAACTATTGATATATGATTAATTTTAAGTTACCGGAATGTAGGTGTCAAGCATTCCGGAGATAATACTGACAGAATTAATATTTGAAAACGGAACGATATTAAAGATATATTTTTTGAATACATGATCCTTCTCTCATTCTTTTGGCAGTGGGCTTTTGAAGGTGGCTTTTGAAAGTGACAGGATGAGTTTGCATAGCAAAGACAGGGTATGCTATAATTAACAATTAAGGAAAAAGATATATAGCAACATAAAATCATAAAATCAGGAGAAAAGATAACTTTGAAAGGAATAAAGAATTTTATCGCAAAACTACCCGGTATCCGGGGATTTCTTCACAAATGGAGAAATGCGCTTGCTGAAATAAAAGCACTTAAGAAAGAAGCTTCAAGTCTGAAAAAACAAATAACTGAACTCAAGAAAAAAAATACTGATCTTTCAGATAAGATCAAACAGCTAAATGCAGAAAAGAAAACAGTGAATGCGGAGCTTGCCAAGGTTAACAGACAGATGAAGAAACTGCGTGAGGATGCAGCCGGAGGATGTCTTATGGCAGATCTTGCAAGATTACAGGAACGGCAGTTTGAACGAAAAACCGAGTGGATGTTTTGGAAGGCAGATCCGTCGCCGGAACAGAACGATGAATTAAAGTATATTCAGGAGATTCGTTTTCTGGAAGAAAAACGACCGCTTGTGTCGATCATAGTATTGAATCAAAATGGGAAAAAGAATTTGGAACGATTGATGAAGTCGTTCGTTAACTGTCATTTTTATAAAAATATAGAAATTATTTTTGTGGATCACGCATCAACAGACGGGTCTGTGGATTATTTGGAGACCTATAGGTCGGTATATGATATGACAATAATTAAGCAAAATGAAAATCTGTCATTTTCCGTTTCAAATAATTATGCAGCAAAACAGGCAAAGGGCGAGTATCTTTTATTTATGAATAATGATACTCAGGTAACGGATGGATGGCTGGATGAATTATTAATTGCCATACAGAAAGCAGATCAGCCCGGTGCAATTGGAGCAAAATTGGTTTATCCGGAGATCCCTGTCGGATCGGCAAATGAGGAAAAATCATACATGCTTCAGCATGCCGGAATTGGGTTTAAGGATGTTATACGGGAAAAGGCACATTTTATTCAACCATATAATCTGAAAAACGGGGAGCCGGATTCGGATATAAGTCTGGAACTTCAGGAACGCGCAGCAGTAACGGCGGCGGTTATGCTGGTTAAAAAAGATGCATTTGATGAAGTCGGAGGATTTGATATAAAATATATATACGGATATGAGGATGTCGATTTATGTTTAAAATTGCATTTAGCCGGATATAAAAATTATTACTGCCCCGGTTCTGTAGTATATCATTATGAATTCGGAACGCAGGAGAAAGATGATGCAAAAGAAAAGAAGCAAAGACGTATTCATAACATGATGGTATTTAAGGGTAAATGGCAGAGATACCTTGCAAAGCAGTTATTCAATGATAAGATCAGTCAGTCACATATGTTCACAGAACAGAAATTGACAATTGCATTTGCCGTGTCGGATGCGAAGACCGGTACAGATGCAGAGGAATATTATCATGCATTATTCTTTGGGGCAGCACTTGAAGCACTTGGCTGTAAAGTGAAGATACTCAGCCGGACTGCGAAGAAGGATTGGTATAACGTAGGGGTTGATACAGATATATTGGTTCCTGTTTGTCCGGATTATGATATCGAAGCAGTGTATAACTGCAAGAATGATCTGATCAGGATATTATGGCAGCAGAAAGATAATACAGTTTGTCTGAAGTTGGAGATGGAAGCCGGACAGGATAAGGCGGCTGATATGGATTGTAGGTTTGATCTGGATTACGATTTGTATGATCTTAGCTGTATGAATGAAAAGACGCCGGCAGAGAAGAAAGAATATCTTGCGGAACAGAAAGCATATGTCATAAAGAATCATATATATGAGGATACTGCGCATGGATTTGTTCAGATGATCAGTGGGTGTTTTGATGTACCTGTCTGTTCGGATGAGATCGATATATGTGGGGCGATGCCGGATGATGAATCAAAAAAATACTGGGGAGACCAGCATTTTGCTGTTGGAATGAAAAAGGAATTTGAAAAGCTTGGGTATAAGGCAAATGTTCTTCCGAGAGACCGTTGGTATGATCAGAGCCGGGCGGGTTATGTGATCGTGCTGAGAGGGAAAAATCCTTATTACAGACCGATGGGAGATAACAGGAAATATATCATGTGGAATATTTCACATCCGGATGATGTGACGATAGACGAATATAATTCCTATGACTATGTATTCTTCGCTTCTCAGAAAATGCATGATGAGCTTGCCTCGAAGCTTCATGTGCCATCGGGAGTTGCACAGCAGTGTGTAGATGACAGTGCGATGGTATATGAAGAAGGACATGATAAGCAATATGAATTGTTGTTTGTAGGAAACTCCCGGCATGTATTCCGGCCGATCTTAAAGGATCTTATTCCAACAGAACATAAGCTGACAGTATATGGAAGACATTGGGAAAAATTTCCGGTTCAGGATTATGTTGTCAGTGATTATATGGATAACAGTAAGGTTGGACAGGCATATCATGATGCAAAGATTCTTCTAAATGATCATTGGGATGATATGAGAGAAAATGGAATTATCTCAAATCGTATCTTTGACGCATTGGCCGTTGGCGCATTCATAATCAGCGACGATATTCCAGAAATACATGAGTTGTTTGGGGATAATGTTGTGACATATCATGGACGAGAGGATCTGAAAGAAAAGATCGATTATTATCTGAAACACGAAGAAGAACGCGATGCAAAGGCGAAAGCCGGACAGAAGATTGCATTGAATGGACATACATTCCGTGATCGTGTTGCGGTTATGGTAAAGGTTATAAGAGAGATGCCGTTATAGACGGAGCACATTTTTACAGAAGAAATAATAAGACCCATATAGTTTATAGCAGAATTGAAATCTGTGTAATAAATCTATATGGGTCTTTATTATATGGTTATATGAAATTTGTTATATGGATTAGCCCATTACTACTTCTACAGCATGAGTCTTGCCATCACCGAATACAGGGAGAACATTGCCTTCAATAGCATTGCCATCTACAGTAACACTCTTGATACCCTTATTTACATGATCCGGATTTGTAACCTTGATATCATATGTAGCACCACGGAACTGACGTGTAGCATTCAGACCATCCCAAGCAGCAGGAATAGATGGATCGATCTTAAGACCATCGAAGTCTGCTGAGATACCTAAGATGTACTGTGAAATAGCTACCATGTTCCAAGCAGCTGTACCTGTAAGCCATGAGTTCTTACCCTGACCAAAGTGGTTGCCCGGCTTTCCGATATCGGAACCGGCATCCTTGCCACCGATCATCTGACCATATACATATGGTTCAGTCTTGTGGATATCAGATGTCTCCTCGGTGAAAGCAGGAGCAATCTCTGAGTAATATTTGAATGCCTGATCGCCGGCGCCTGCGTAAGCAGCAGCACAGATGATCCATGCATTGTTATGTGTGAAGATACCGGCATTCTCTTTGTATCCGCCCGGATATGTTGAGATCTCACCATACTGGATGTAATACTTTGTGAATGCAGGATTGTTAAGTACAAGTCCGTACTGTGTATTCAGACGCTCATCAATAGCAGCAAGTGTCTTCTTGTCGCAGCCCTGATCTTTACCGATGTCTGACATAATAGCGAAGCCCTGTGGCTCGATGAAGATCTGTCCTTCTTTACATTCCTTAGATCCCATCTTCTCACCGTTTGCATCGTATGCTCTTAAGAACCAGTCGCCATCCCAAGCAGATTCCATGATGTTAGCTTTCATCTTATCGATCTCAGCTTGAGCAGCTTCAGCTTCAGCGTCCATTCCGAGGTGCTTAAGAATAGCAACATAGTTAGGACCTGCATATGTAAAGAGTGTAGCAACCATAACTGACTCAGCAACCTTTGAGTATCCGCCTTCAGCAGCGAACTTAGGGTTGGTGTATGTCTGGAAACTTTCACCCGGTGTATCGGAGAAGCATGAAAGGTTGATACAGTCGTTCCAGTCAGCTCTCATTGCAAGTGGAAGTCCGTGTGGTCCAAGGTTGTTTACGATCTTGTAGAAAGAAACCTTTAAGTGGTCAAGCATCGGTTTAGCGATGGACATATCGTTGTCATATGGAACCATCTCATCAAGAATACCCCAGTCGCCTGTCTCCTTGATGTATGCAGATACAGAAAGGATCAGCCATAATGGATCGTCTGAGAAGTCACCACCGATATCTGCATTACCCTTCTTTGTAAGTGGCTGATACTGATGATAGCATCCGCCATCCGGGAACTGTGTAGAAGCGATATCAATAATTCTCTCTCTTGCACGATCAGGGATCTGATGAACAAATCCAAGTATATCCTGGTTGGAATCACGGAATCCCATACCACGGCCGATACCGGACTCGAAGTATGAAGCTGAACGTGAAAGGTTGAATGTAACCATACACTGATACTGATTCCAGATATTAACCATACGATTAACCTTATCATCAGGAGTATTAACATTTAAGATGCTTAAGAGGTTGTTCCAGTGCTCTTTGAGTTCTGCAAGACCTGCTGCAACCTTCTCAGGAGTGTTGTATTTCTCCATCATCTCAAGAGCCTTAACCTTGTTGATTGTCTTGCCATCAGCTTCGAACTTCTGGTCAACAGGCATCTCAACATATCCAAGAATAAATACAAGAGTCTTTGTCTCGCCTGGAGCAAGAGTGATCTTCTTGTAGTGTGAAGCGATTGGTGACCATCCATCTGCGAATGAATCATTTGCTTTGCCGGCTTCAACAGCCTGTGGGTTGTGGAAACCATTGTAAAGTCCGATGAATGAATCTCTGTCTGTATCGTAACCGTCAATCTCGTCATTTACGGTATAGAATGCGAAATGATCACGTCTGTCTCTGTACTCTGTCTTGTGGTAGATTGTAGAACCAACAACCTCTACACGACCTGTACTGAAGTTTCTCTGGAAGTTTGTGCAGTCATCCTGTGCATCCCAGAGACACCACTCTTCAAATGAGAAGAATGAGAAAGTCTTCTCTTCTGAGCTTTCATTTGTAAGAACAACCTGCTGAACTTCTCCGGCATAATTCTGAGGTACGAAGAAAGTAACCTCTGCCTTTAAGTTGTTCTTCTTACCGGTGATCACTGTGTAACCCATACCATGACGGCATTCATATTCGTCAAGCTCTGTCTTAACCGGTGACCAGCCCGGATTCCAGATTGTACCATTCTCGTTAATATAGAAATAACGACCACCCATATCGATAGGTACATTGTTATAACGGTATCTTGTAATTCTACGAAGACGAGCATCTTTGTAGAAGCTGTAACCTCCCGCTGTATTTGAAATCAGTGAGAAGAAATCCTGTGTTCCAAGGTAGTTGATCCAAGGATAAGGAGTTCTAGGAGATGTGATGACATACTCCTTGTTGGCATCATCAAAATAACCAAACTTCATGTAATATATACCTTCCTTTCATGTGTATTAAGATAAGTAGTGTCTGCCGTTATCAGGCAGTATCCGCTGCTTCATGATCTCTCCCTTACAAAGGACATAGCACGCCCTTTATAAAAACAGTCATATGGACATATTATATAATAAAATAGTATATTTGACAACAAAACCCAGGATAAAAGTGGAAAAATAATCATTGTAAAAAGAATCATCATCTGATACACTCAAAATGTGAACAGACATAAAAAGTTCACAAATACTATTTATTATTTTTTACTTTTAGGAGGAGAGATTATGAATTGTCCAAATTGCGGAGCAGAGACAAATGAATCTGTTTGTCCTGTTTGTGGGGCAGCAGTAGGTACAAGTGGTGGTTTTAAACTTGCGGGGAATGACCAGCCACAGCAGCCGGAGGGTGTTACATATGATGCACAGCCACAGCAGGGAATGGGGATGGATCCACAGTATGGTGGACCACAGTATCAGGGAGATCCTATGCAGAACGGTTATGCGGGAAATGCATATGGCACAGATTATCAGCAGCCAACCAAAAAGAAGAAATCCGGCGTAGGAGCAGTTATTGGAATCATTATTGCACTTGTGGTAATTGCAGCGGCAGTAATATTCTTATTTTCCGGTTCAATCGGTGGAGCAAAGAAGAGTAAAAAGCTGGTTGATGATTTCATGACCGGAATCGAAGAAGCAGATACAGCAAAGATTGTATCGCTTGTTGACAAAGAATGCGTTGCGGATAATGATGTAGCAACATTATCCAGCAGCTTCGAGCTTCTGACCTCTATGGGGGTTGAGTATTCTATTGATTACAAGATCACATCAACAGAGAAGGCAAACAGAGCAACTATCAAGAATATGTGCGAAGGTCTGTATGGTGATACATCTGTAGCAAGCAAAGTAAGATGTGCTTATATCTGTGATGTTGATTATACCATGACAATAAACTACCTTGGAGAGACAGAGACAGAGGATGACAAGATGTCACTGATCTGTTACAAGAAGGGCGGAAAATGGTATATCGGCGGAACGGTAGAGAACGAATAAGACCGAGCCTTATATGAAAACATGGCATATGCTATTCCTTACACAGAATACATATGCCGTGTTTTTTAGCTAAGGCCCTGTTTGCATGACGGTCTGACAATAAAAAGAGACATATATCATTCCTTTCGCAGAACACTTTCGTTCTATTTTCACGTAACGGTTCTAAATTCACCGCTTTTGCGGTTCATTAAGTACCGACGTGAAAAGAGGTCTGCTACAGGAATATGTATGTCTTTTTTTACTGTCAAACCTGTGTATGATGATAGATATAAAGTTAATGCTTTATTATAAACTATTTTCTACCGGACAAAGATTCGCTCGGTTACGGTTTTGGATTCGCCAGGAGCCAGTTCGGTGTAGCCGGTTACGGCAGGGTCGCCGGAGAGATTCGGAGCATCAATGTTCCAGCTCATAGGTTCCGGACAGAAGAATTCTTTCATGCCGTGATCATTCCACATGATCCAGTATTTCATAATATCACATACTTCGTAGCAGACACGGACACCTGTAACTTTATCTGTAACGATGACGCCATAGAATGGTTTGCCGTCTAATTCATTCATCTCCGCGGTATAGAGGTCGTTGTCGATATCCTGAAGAACAGGAACCATGTCACCCTCTTTGTACATCATATCATATCTGGTAAGCGGCAGTGTTTTCTCGGTCGGGATGCAGGTGTCGCTGAGTTCCCATTTGTCACCGATTGGAACTTGTAAACGAACATTTGCGCCGCTTCCGCCATTTGTAAATGGTGCTTTGAATGCAATGTGGTTACATACACCATAAGGCATCTGCACCTTGGAAAGGTTGGTCAGTGTAAAGGAATAATCCAGTCCGTCTGATGTCAGTGTAAAGACAAATTCAGCCTTGAAGCTGACAGGGAAAGTCTCGAAAAATTCATCATTTTCATCATATACATAAGATGTCTTTGCAACAGCACTTTCACCTTCTACATACATGTCATCAATTGTATGGCAGCGTTTGTGAAGAAAACCGTGAAGATGGTTTCCGAGTGGATCGTTACAAGGAAAATGATACATGGCATCTGAGGTTTTCAGATTTCCATGAGATAATCTGTTTGGAAGATATAAGGTAGGCATGCCATATACTTCGGCAGCAGCTTTTAATTCTGCCGGAGAAAGTGACAGATCATTTCTTAAAATATCAATATCAAGAGCTGTGTTTTCCAGCTTCATTACATTACTTCCGTTAAAAGGTGCGATCAACGCACGAAAATCTCCTGCGATAAGCTCAATACAGGTTTCGCCTTTAAAATCATAGTTTTTTGCGCTAAAGCTCATAGTTGCCTCCCATATAAAGTGATAAATATTTGAATATAAGATACATAAAATGGAAAAAGTCTGCAAGATAATAATATGTATGTGTGAGTGTGAAAACAGACTCATCTCAAAAATCTAATAGAATAGTAACACTTAAGTTAAAAAGTGTCCATAAAAATGAAACAAGATTTGTTAATTTCAACAATGGGAAAAGTCGAAAAACGACTAAAACTGCGAATTATGTAGAAATTTCAAAATCTGTACACTTATGTAAAGTGGTATGTTATAATGTGAACACTGATTAAATCGGGGTAATAACCCTTTCCTTTTATTAGAATGTAAGATCAAAAGAGGAAGCACAGATAATGGACAATGATAAACGATATAACGCAAAGCAGCATAACGCACAGGTCGACAGATGTAAAATTATTGCGATCGCGGTAATTTTTCTGGCGAGCTCCATTGCGATATTTGCTACAAAATATAGACAGGAAATTATAGATTTCGGCAGGGATGTGAATACGGAAAATGTTGCAACAAAGTCCGATGCAGATCGAACGGAGGAGAAACCGACAACAGAGGATACGGAAGAAGCTACAACAGGAGTAACGACGGAGGCGCCGACAACAGAAGAACCGACAACGGAAACAGTAACGACCGGTGAGGAAGCATCTACTTCGGAAGCAGAAGGCGGAGCAACTTTAAAATATATAAATGATAAAGATCCGGATCTCTCATCAAAGGGAGATGACTGGTATGATAAAAAGCTTTTCAAACCGGCAAATGCGACGGATGATGCTTATTTTGATACAGCAGTTATCATTGGAGATTCCAGGACAGAAGGCTTGAGTTTATATACGGGGATGAGTAATCTGGATGCATTCTGTTCGAAGGGCCTGAATATCGAAAAAGTTATGACGGATTCGATCGTTTCGACAGATAAGGGAATGATAACGACATTAGAAGCTTTAAAGCTTAAGCAGTATGATAATATCTATATATCCTTCGGACTTAATGAGTTGGGATGGGTTTATGATGATATTTTTATTGAGGACTATAAGACATTTATTGATTCAGTCAGAGAGATCCAACCGGATGCAACGATTTATGTAGAAAATATCCTTCCGGTTTCAAAGAAGCTATCGGATGAGGATGAGATCTATAATAATAAAAATGTCAAGAAATTTAATAAGCTGTTAAAGAGAATGTGTAAGGACTATGGAGATATCATATATCTGGATGTAGCAAGCAGTGTTACGGTAGACGGTGTTCTTCCGGCAGATGCAAGTACGGATGGGAGACATTGTAATCAGGAATATTGTAAGAAATGGCTGGAATACATCAGACAGAATGTATATGTAAGACAGTAGATCCGGAATGGATGATATTGTGATATAGAAAAAACAGAAGAACAGACAAGGAGTGTTATTGAGTAGATGAAGAATAAGATTTTAAAGATGTGTGCAATCCTTGGTATTGCAGGTATGCTTGCAGGATGTGGCACAACGGTAGGTGGAAACGGTGATTCGAAGGAAGCGCTGAATATAAACGTGACAGATATGGCAAATGAATTAAAGAACGGATTGACGTTTGAAGATTCTTTGTCCGAGTTAGATACAAATGTGGCGCTTACTTATTATGGGATTGATGCGGATAAGGTAAAGAACAGTGTAGTTGTTGTATCAACAGGTGCAACTGCAGAGGAGATTGCAGTATTTGAAGCAGCAGATCAGAGCTCTGCGGATGCCGTAAAGTCAGCATGCGAAGACAGAAAGGCAAAGCAGACAACATCCTATGCAGACTATAAGCCGTCAGAGACGAGTCGTCTGGATAAAGCGATTATCAAGGAAGATGGCAATTATGTTGTTTACTGTGTTACAGATGATACGGATAAGGCAAATGAGATCATCGACAAATATTTCAAATAATTATAAAAAGAAGCAGTTGGAGGCTGGTATGTACCGAAGGATTCGGATATATTAGATTTCAACTGCTTCTTTTTTAATATAAATACCCGGATGTGAAGATTGTCGGTTATTGTGATTGAGAATTTGAAATAGCATTAAAAATCTCTATATAGTCCCGGAAATGTTGTTTCTTTTCCTCGTCATCAGATGTCATGATCTCCACTACGGTGTGTGGGATATAAGATGGTATATCGTCAGTTTTCTGCACACCGCGGATCAAGTAATCCAGATCGATATTAAAGATATCACAGAGATCGATCATTTTCTCTAATGAGAGACTGGATTTGCCTCGTTCGATTGCGCTACAGTGCTTTACAGAAATATCAAGCATTTCAGCGAGCTGGTATTGAGTTAGATTATTTGCGTGTCGTATCTGCACAATACGTTGTCCGATTTTGGCATATAAATTTTCCATAAAACTACCTCCACTATACATTATATTTAGAATAAAAAATCAAATAAACAACCTGTAAGGTGTATTGGCACATAACCTGAGAGGTGCATAAAATGCGTATATACACGAATAAACAAAACTGCAAAGGTGTTGACGCGTTTTTTAGGGCTGGTGTATAATTCCTTTGCTTTTATAAGGGAAAATACAAGTGAGACGGACAGGAGAAGACAGATATGGCAACAGAGATAAAACCACCGATAAAATATGATATGGAATGGACTGTATATGGAAAACGAGCCGATTTTTTCGGAATCGGGGAACGTTTTCATATCGATCCGGTAACAGTCAGGGTGATCCGAAACCGGGATGTGATAACGGATGAGGATATCGATACCTATCTGAATGGAAGTCTTGATCGCCTGCATGATCCCGGGTTGATGAAAAATATGGAAAAGGGTTGTAACCTTATGCTTGAGGAGATTCGGAACAAAAAAAGGATACGGATCATTTCTGATTATGATGTGGATGGTGTGAGTTCAAATTATATCTTATATAAAGGCTTGCAGCGTGTGTGGGAGCATGAAAATGGTATATCCGCAGGAGATAAGATAGATTATGATATCCCACACCGGATCTACGATGGATATGGAATCAATATCCGTATGGTAGATGCGGCGGCAGCCGATCAGATTAGTACGATCATTACCTGTGACAATGGGATTGCGGCATTTGATGCGGTGAGAAAAGCGAAAGAATATGGTATGCGGGTGATCGTTACGGATCATCATGATATTCCATATGATACAGATGAAAAGAATATCCGGATCTATAAAGTACCGGAAGCGGATGCGGTGATCGATCACAAGCAGCCGGGGTGTGAATATCCGTGCAAGGAGTTGTGCGGCGCTGGGGTGGCATATAAATTTATCCAGCTTCTGTACCGGATGTGCGGGATACCGGAGACGGAATGTGAGGCATTTATTGAGATACTTGGAATTGCAACTGTCTGTGATGTTATGAATCTGGTAGATGAGAACCGCATCATTGTCAGAGAAGCGCTGCGCCGGTTGTCCGATAGCAGCAATTATGGTTTAAAGGCATTGATCACAAACAGTGGCAGAGATGGAAAGAAGCTGTCAGCATTTGATCTGGGATTTATCATTGGACCGTGTATCAATGCGGCGGGCAGACTCGGGGATGCAAAAACCAGTTTGGAGTTCCTGCTCGAAACCGACAGCTATAAGGCAAATGAACGGGCGATTGAGTTATTGAATATCAATAATGCCAGAAAAGATATGACAGAGCAGGGAACGAAGACCGCGATCGAGCTGCTTGAGAAATCGGATCGCCTTCTGATGGGCGCAGTCCCGGAGACGGGGGTTGCGGCATTATCTGATAAAGTGCTTGTTATGTATATTCCGAAGCTTCATGAAAGTCTGGTCGGGATTATCGCAGGCAGGATCAAGGAACGGTATTATCGGCCGGTGCTGTTATTTACGGATGGTGAGGAAGAAGGAATCATTAAGGGATCGGGTCGTTCGATCGAAGGCTATAATATGTATGATGAGATCAATAAATGCAGTGATTATTTCACGAAGTTCGGCGGACATGAGATGGCAGCGGGCTTTTCCATGGAGAAGCGGAATCTTGCCAGACTTCGTGAAAAGATGAATACGAATTGTACATTAGATGAAAAACTGCTTACCCCGAAGCTTCGGATCGATGTACCTATGCCGCTTGATTATGTAAGTATATCACTGACGGAAGAACTGGAGCTTCTGGAACCATTTGGAAAAGGAAATGAAAAACCGGTATTTGCCCAGAGTGGTGTGTATGTAAAAAGTGCGAGGATCATGGGGAAAAGACAGAATGTTCTACGGGTTACGTTCCTGATGGAAAACGGTGGCACGATCGAGGGCATAAGTTTTGCCCCGGAAGTGTTTATTTCTAACATAAAACAGTGGTTTGGAGCAAATGAATGTGATAAAATACTAAAAGGAATGCCCGGTCATGTTGTATTAGATATTGCCTATTATCCGGATATCAATGAATTTGCGGGAAGAAGAACGCTGCAGATTCGTTTGCTCGAATATCGAAAGCATGAGGGTTAAAGATTTAACCGGCCTTTTGATATTATGTGGATGGCGGAAAAGGAAAATGTAAATAAATGTAGAATATACATATATATGTAGGAGGAAGATTATGAAAAAGATAGAAGAATATGTTACAAGTATACCGGATTTCCCGGAGCCGGGAATTATTTTCAGAGATATTACCAGTGTGATCGGAGATCCGGATGGATTGAAGCTGGCGATAGATTCATTAGATGGTCTGCTTGAGGGCGTAGATTATGATGTAATAGCCGGGGCGGAGTCCAGGGGATTTATCTTTGGAACACCTCTTGCATATAAGAATGGAAAGGGATTTGCACTGGTAAGAAAAAAGGGCAAGTTGCCTAGAGAGACGATTGAGGCATCCTATGATCTGGAATACGGAAGTGCTACGATAGAGATGCATAAGGATGCGATCAAGCCGGGACAGAAGGTTGTCCTTGTAGATGATCTGATCGCAACCGGCGGAACCATGGAGGCGGCTGCAAGACTGGTAGAAGAACTGGGCGGCGAAGTGGTAAAGATCATATTCTTGATCGAACTTGCAGGCTTGAAGGGCAGAGAGAAGCTTGCCAAGTATGATGTGGCTTCTGTCATCTGCTATGATGGCAAATAAAAATGATCATCTGATTCACAGATGAAATTGGAATAGAAAAATTCGAATTGGGAAAAGTGGTGAAGATCATGGAAAACGTAAAAGATAAAGCAGAAAGCATGGATGAATTAAAAGAGCTTGCGGCAAAGGCGAGTGCAATGGAGAATAAACCGGTGAGGGAAAAAAGAGATATCGACTTGTCTACACCTGCGGATTTTACTCCGCCGGAGGATCTGTATAAGGAACTGATCAAGAAGATTCTGACCTATCATCCATCCACAGATATTTCGATGATTGAGAAGGCATATAAGGTGGCATCCAAGGCGCATGAAGGACAGCTTCGGAAGTCCGGGGAGCCATATATCATGCATCCACTCTGTGTTGCTATTATTCTTGCAGAACTGGAGCTGGATAAGGAAACGATCGTTGCAGGAATCCTTCACGATGTAGTAGAAGATACGGTTATGACCTCGGAGGAGATCGCGGCAGAGTTCTCAGAAGAAGTAGCGTTTCTGGTGGAAGGTGTTACCAAACTGACCCAGTTAAAGATGACAACGGATAAGATCGAGGTACAGGCAGAGAATCTGAGAAAGATGTTCTTATCTATGGCAAAGGATATCCGCGTTATCCTGATCAAGCTGGCAGACAGACTGCATAACTTAAGAACGTTACAGTATCAGTCACCTGCAAAACAGGTGGAAAAAGCACGTGAAACAATGGATATCTATGCACCGATCGCACATCGTCTTGGTATCAGCAAGATCAAGGTAGAACTGGATGACCTGTCTATGAAGTATCTGATGCCGGAGGTATATAAGGATCTGACAGCACAGATCGATGCGAGAATGCATGAACGGGAAGCCTATATCAAACGTATCGTTGCAGATGTAAAGAAGCATATCGATAATGCGCATCTGGATGCGGAGATAGACGGTCGTGTAAAGCATCTGTTCAGTATATATAAGAAGATGAAGAACCAGAACAAGACGCTGGATCAGATCTATGATATCTTCGCAGTTCGAATTAAGGTAGAGACCGTCCGGGACTGCTATTCAGCACTTGGAATCATCCATGAGATGTATAAGCCGATTCCGGGACGTTTTAAAGATTATATCGCAATGCCAAAGTCAAATATGTATCAATCCCTTCATACGACGTTGATCGGACCGGAAGGACAACCATTCGAGATACAGATCCGTACATTTGAGATGCACCGGACGGCTGAATATGGTATTGCTGCACATTGGAAATATAAAGAGAACATAACCGGTACGGTTATGCAGAAGGAAGAGGAAAAGTTGTCATGGCTTCGTCAGATCCTGGAGTGGCAGAGAGACACTTCGGATAATAAGGAGTTCATGAATTTCGTTAAGACAGACCTGGATCTGTTCGCGGAACAGGTATACTGCTTTACGCCTGCAGGTGATGTCAAGAATCTGCCAAGCGGATCTACGCCGATTGATTTTGCTTATGCTATTCATACGGCAGTCGGTAATAAGATGGTGGGTGCGCGGATTAACGGACGGCAGGTTCCGATCGATACCAAGTTAAATAATGGTGACCGGGTAGAGATCATAACATCCCAGAATTCGGCAGGACCGTCAAGAGACTGGTTGAATATCGTAAAGAGTGCACAGGCAAAGACGAAGATCAATCAGTGGTTCAAGCATCAGTTTAAGGATGAGAATATCAGCCGCGGTAAGGAATTGATCCTTGCATATTGTAAATCAAAGGGGCTTGATTATTCCCTGTATTCCAAGCCGGAATATCAGGAACGTGTTTATAAGAAATATAATTTTGCCGATTGGGAAGCTACGATGGCGGCAGTCGGTCATGGTGGAATCAAAGAAGGTCAGGTTGTCAATAAACTGATCGAAGAATATAACAAGGATCATACAGAACAGCCGGATGATAAGGAGATTCTGGAAGCATATGCATTAAAGCGGACACCTCATTCGTCCCACGGACAGGGAGGAATCATCGTAAAGGGTGCAGATGATGTAGCAGTTCGTTTCTCCAAGTGTTGTTCGCCGGTACCGGGTGATGAGATCATCGGATTTATCACCAGAGGACGAGGTATCTCGATCCATCGTACAGATTGTGTAAATGTGCTCTGCATGAGTGAGGAAGACAGAAACAGGATCATTGATGCAGAATGGCAGCAGGATGCGGTTGCAGATAATACTTACCTGACAGAGATCAATATCTATGCAGATGACAGAAGCGGAATCCTTTTTGATATCACGAAGATCTTAAGTGAGGCTAATATCAGTGTTAACAGTATCAACAGCCGGACAAGTAAGCAGGGTAAGGCGACAATCACGATCAGCTTCTCGATCAAATCGGTCGATCAGTTGAACGCGATCATTGCAAAGATTCGAAATGTTGACAGTATTATTGATATAGAGAGAACAGTGGGATAGGAGATCCGAATGGCAGAATTAGAAGTGAAATTATATCAGTTGGGTGATTTGGGAACCAACTGTTATATCGTAAGTAATCAAGAAACAAAGGAAGCAATCGTGGTTGATCCGGCGGATAATGCAGATTTTATTTATAAGAGTCTGACAGATGCGGGACTTACCTGTGTTGGCATTTTCCTGACACACGGACATTATGATCATATCGGGGCGCTGGATGATCTGAGAAAGCTGACAGGAGTAAAAGCATATGCTTCCGAGGACGAGAAGCAGGTACTTGAGAGCAGGACAGGAAATCTGTCTGCAATGTTTGGTCATCCACTTGAGACGTCAGCAGATATTTATCTGCAGGATGGACAGGAGGTTGCAGTTCTTGGAACTGTAGTACGATGTATCAGTGTGCCGGGACATACGGTAGGTGGAATGTGTTATTATTTTGCAGAAGGACATCTGCTGTTTACCGGAGATACATTATTTGCCTCATCGGTTGGCAGATCGGATTTTCCAACCGGAAATGAACAGGATCTGTTAGAGGCGATCGAGACGAAGCTACTTGTACTGCCGGAGGAAACAGCCGTGTATCCGGGACACAACGGAACTTCAAGGATTGGCAGAGAAAAGAAGTTCAATCCATTTTTTTCATAAATAACGATAAGGAACTAGATTGACATGATTTGTCTGATTCAGAATGTAGAAGATTATAATAATGACCTGAGAGTAATTCTCATGGCGTTTTATATGGGTGTGAAGATTATTACCCCGGAAAATATAGAGAAGAAGCCTGAACTTGGTGCGGATATTACTGCAACACTTGTGGCAGAATTTGCAGAAGATCAGACAAAAATCTGGATGAAGGACGGCGGTCTGGATGTGGAACCGGATATCGTGATCGATCAGGACTATCATGACAGAAAGGTATTCCGTAATATTCTGAAGCGTGCGATGTACCGGATGCTGTCAGAAAGAACCGGAAGGGTTCTTCCATGGGGAAGTCTGACCGGAGTACGTCCGGTGAAGATTGCAATGGAAGCGGTAGAACGTGGATGTACGGATGAGGAGATACGGAAGCTGTATCAGGAGATTTATGTGGCAAGCCTGGAAAAGGCAGATGCCTGTGTGAAGATTGCCAGACGTGAGAAAGCGATCATTGAGACGATCGACGAGCGGAATGAATACTGCCTGTATATCGGCATACCATTTTGCCCGACGAGATGTCTGTACTGCTCCTTTACCTCTTATCCGATCGGTGTTTATAAGGATAAGGTCGATGCTTATCTGGATACAATGGAAAAGGAAATGGAGTATGTCGCAGCAAGTTATACAGAGAAGAAACTGGTATCCATTTATATCGGTGGCGGTACGCCGTCTTCGATCAGTGCGGAGCAGATGGATCGTCTGTGCAGCATGATCGAGAAGCATTTTGATCTGTCGCAGGTTCGGGAATATACGATCGAAGCAGGACGCCCGGACAGTACGACGGCAGATAAGCTGCAGGTGATGAAAGCTCATGGCGTAGGTCGTATCAGTATCAATCCGCAGACGATGAACGGAGAGACACTGAAGCTGATCGGCAGAGCACATACACCGGAGCAGGCAGAAGAAGCATTTAAGAGAGCCAGAGAAGTAGGCTTTGATAATATCAATATGGATCTGATCGTAGGTCTTCCGGGTGAAGATGCAGAGATGGTGAAGCGGACGCTGGAAAAAGTGAAGAAGCTTGCACCGGAGAGCCTTACGGTTCACACCCTTGCGATCAAACGGGCAGCACATCTGAAACAGGAGATGGACAAATACAGCTTTGCAGGTGATGTGGATGAGCAGTTATCACTGGTCGGTCAGGCAGCAGAGGAACTGGGTCTTGCACCATATTATCTGTACAGACAGAAGAATATGGCCGGCAATCTGGAAAATGTCGGATATGCAAGACATGGACTGGAATGTCTCTATAATATTCTGATTATGGAGGAACGGACAGACATTATAGGAATCGGTGCGGGAAGCTCCAGTAAGCTGATCCGCAGGGAAGGTGATTCGGATCCGGTTACTGGAGAGATGATTACAGGAACCCGGATCGATCGTGTGGAAAATTGTAAGAGTGTAGACGATTATATCGCGAGAATTGATGAAATGATTGACAGAAAAAAGCAGGCGTTTGCAAAATGACAGATAAAGTTATAAACTTAGACATAGATAAAGAAATTGAATACTATGAACAGGATCTGAATGATGCCATTCGTCATGGAATGTGTGTCAGCCGGTTGTCGTCGGAGCTTGCCAGAGAACTGGGGCTGTCAGAAGATGAGATCCATAAGATTGCGGTTGCCGGAATGATCCATGATATCGGAAAGCTTCGTATTACACCATATATCTATGGTCGTGGCAATTCCATGAAGATTGAGGAAATGCGTTATGTGAGACTCCATGCGAAGCTTGGAGCGGATATCGTAAAAAAAGAAGGCTACGGAGATGATATTGCGGATATTATCCTGTATCATCATGAGAACTACGATGGCTCCGGTTATCCGTTCTGCCTTCAGGGAGATGAGATCCCGATCGGAGCAAGGATCATTCGTGTATGTGATGTGTTTGTCGCGCTCATAAGTGATCGTGCATACCGGAAAGCATTTGAACCAAAGACTGCATTATTGATGGTGATCGATGAAGTGCGGCATTTTGACATGAATGTATTTCTCGCATTTCAGAGAATTATAAATACAACCGATATTTTAGATGAGGTTCAGTCAATTTTAAAAGGAAGCTATAAATCACAGATCAGTTGATGTATAGTATAAAAATATGAACAATAGATGGAGGATGGAATATGATAACTCAGGCACCAAGAGGAACCAGTGACTGGTTCGGTGACAAGATGAGAACACGTACACAGGTAGAAGCAATGGCAAGAAATCTGTGTGAGAAATTCAATATAAAGGAAGTGATCACACCGGTATTTGAGCATACGGTGTTGTTCCAGCGTGGTGTTGGAGAGACGACCGATGTAGTACAGAAAGAAATGTACACCTTTGTTGATAAGGGTGGAAGAAGTATCACATTGAAGCCGGAAGGTACGGCAGGTGCGATCCGTGCTTATGTTGAGAATAAATTATATGCAGAACCACAGCCGGTCAAGATGTTCTATATCACACCGGCATTCCGTTATGAGAAGCCGGAAAGCGGACGACTTCGTCAGCATCACCAGTTCGGTGTTGAGTTTGTCGGATCTCCAAATCCAATGGCAGAAGTTGAGGTTATGACACTGGTATCAACTCTCATCAGGCAGATCGGTCTGTCAGATGCGAAGCTGCATATCAACAGTATCGGATGTCCAAAATGTAAGAAGGTGTACAATGATGCACTGATCTCCTATTTGAAAGGGCATGAAGAGGGACTCTGCAATACCTGTAAGGAACGTATGGTTAAAAATCCGCTTCGTGTTATTGACTGTAAGGAGCCGGGCTGTAAGGCAATCGTAAAGGATGCCCCAAGAACGATTGATTATCTGTGTGAAGAATGCGATGCTCATTTTAAGGAGCTTCAGAGACTTCTGACAGAGCTTGAGATTCCGTTTGAGGTTGACACCGGAATCGTTCGTGGCCTGGATTACTATACAAAGACAGTATTTGAATTTGTGAATAAAGAGGGCTTCACCTTATGCGGTGGAGGAAGATACGATAATCTGGTATATGAGATTGATGGAAAAGAGACACAGCCATCTGTTGGATTCGGTATGGGAATTGAAAGAATCCTATATTTCCTTGAGAAAGAAAATATCAATCTCGCACCGGAAAAACCGATCGACTTATATGTCGGTATCATGGGTGATTCCGCAAAGGCAAAAGCTTATAAGCTGGTATATGATCTACGTCTGGCAGGTTATATCGTAGAGACAGATTATATGAATCGAAGTGTAAAGGCGCAGATGAAATATGCAAATAAATTAAATGCGAGATACACGATCATTATTGGTGATAATGAATTAGAGACCAATACCGGTCGTATCAAGAATATGGAAACGGGCGAGCAGACCGAGATCGCGCTGGATCAGCTTGCAAGTGTATTAGAAGAAAGATAAGAACCACAGGAGGATATAGAAAAATGGCAGAATCAATGCAGGGACTGAAGCGTTCCCACAGATGTGCAGAGGTTTCAAACGCTCTTGAAGGACAGAAAGTAACCGTAATGGGCTGGGTTCAGAAGAGCAGAAATAAAGGTGGAATTATATTTGTCGATCTCAGAGACAGAAGCGGTATTCTTCAGATCATATTTGAGGAATCCAAATGCGGAAGCGAGTGCTTTGAGAAGGCAACAAAGCTTAAGAGCGAGTATGTAGCAGCAATCGAAGGTACAGTTTGTAAGCGTGCTGGTGCGGTAAATGAGAATCTGACAACCGGAGATATCGAGGTTGTAGCAACTTCCCTTCGTATCTTATCAGAGGCTGAGACACCTCCGTTCCCGATTGAGGAGAACAGTAAGACAAAAGAAGAATTACGTTTGAAATACAGATATCTGGATCTGAGAAGACCGGATCTTCAGAGAAATCTGGTTATGAAGAGCAAGGTTATGACCATTGCCAGACAGTTCATGGCAAATGAAGGCTTCCTTGAGATCGAGACACCTATGTTATGTAAGTCAACACCGGAGGGTGCAAGAGATTATCTCGTACCAAGCCGTATCCATCCGGGTACATTCTATGCACTGCCACAGTCTCCACAGATCTACAAGCAGCTTCTGATGTGTTCCGGTTATGATCGTTATTTCCAGATCGCAAGATGCTTCCGTGATGAGGATCTTCGTGCAGACAGACAGCCGGAATTCACACAGATGGATATGGAATTATCCTTCGTAGATGTGGATGATGTTATAGATGTAAATGAAAGACTCCTTGCAAAGTTATTCAAGGAGATTTTGGATGTAGATGTACAGCTTCCAATCCGTCGTATGACATGGATCGAAGCAATGAATCGTTTCGGATCTGATAAGCCGGATCTTCGTTTTGGTATGGAATTAAAGGATATCAGCGATGTTGTTAAAGGCTGTGGATTCGGCGTATTTACAGGTGCACTTGAAAATGGCGGATCTGTCCGTGGTATCAATGCAAAGGGACAGGGCGCTATGCCTCGTAAGAAGATCGATGCTCTGGTTGAATTTGCAAAGACATACGGAGCAAAGGGTCTTGCATATATCGTAATTAATGAAGATGGCACTTACAAGTCGTCATTTGCAAAGTTCATGACTGAAGATGAGATGAACAATATCGTAGCAGCACTTTCCGGTGAACCGGGAGACTTATTGTTATTTGCAGCAGATAAGAACAAGGTTGTATGGGACACTCTTGGAGCACTTCGTTGCCATCTCGCAGAACAGATGGGACTGCTTGATAAGAATGTATTTGAATTTGTGTGGATAACGGAATTCCCACTTCTTGAGTGGTCAGATGAACAGAATCGGTTTACAGCTATGCACCACCCATTTACTATGCCGATGGAAGAGGATCTGGCGATTATTGATACAGATCCGGGTAAGGTTCGTGCAAAGGCTTATGATATTGTATTAAATGGTAACGAGATTGGTGGTGGATCTGTCAGAATCCATCAGGATGATATTCAGGAGAAGATGTTTGAATGTCTTGGATTTACAAGGGAACAGGCGTATGAAAGATTTGGTTTCCTGTTAGATGCATTCAAATATGGAGTACCACCTCACGCAGGACTGGCTTATGGTCTGGATCGTCTGGTTATGCTTATGGCAAAGCAGGATTCTATCCGTGATGTGATCGCGTTCCCTAAGGTAAAGGATGCATCCTGCCTGATGACAAATGCTCCGGATTATGTGGATGAGGATCAGCTCAAAGAGCTGGGTATTGACATTACAGTGTTAGACGAACAGAAGACGGAAGAATAAAAAATAACAAGACTGCACACTGTATATTCTTATTGTGTATAAACAATGAACCAAGTTTCGTGTTTACATCGGGCTTTGGCGGTTGTATAGGATATATGGGGTGCGGTTTTGTTTTTTAGGGAAACACAATGTGCAATAAGGCACATTGCAGATGCTATGATAGATTGAGAGAAAATGGAGCAGGATGTAATTAGTTTTATAAAGGAGAGAGGCATATGACAAAAGGTGTACAGGGGTTAAAGAAAAGCATCATTGCTGTAGTGACCGGATTTACAGTGGCAGCAGGAATTCTTTCCGGTGGAATAACAGGCCGCCTTGGTGGAGGACAGCAGGTACAGGCGGCAGAGGTTGCTTGTACAACTTATACAGGAGATAATATCGAAGATCAAAACTATGAGTATAGTCAGTGGGCAAAGCCGATCCGATCATATCTTACATATGAGAATGGAACTTATATGCGGGTACAGGCTGGGGCTGATGCCAACGGTTATGTCGTTGAATATTTTGATTCGTCTTTTACGATCACCGGACGGAAGATTGTTCCGCAGGAACTTCCTTTATTTGGTGGATTTTATGAGATGAATGGGAATTATTATATTCTTTCCGGTCAGACCAATAAGAACGAGTCGGATAGTGTAGAAGTGTATCGTATCACAAAATATACAAAGGACTGGAACCGGGTAGCTTCCTGTGGACTGTATGGTGCAAATACGACAGTCCCGTTTGATGCCGGCTCTGCAAGAATGGCAGCCTATGGAAATTATCTGATGATTCGTACGTCTCATGAAATGTATGCTATTGATGGAGTAAATCATCAGGCCAATGTAACGATTCAAGTAGATACATCTACTATGAAGATCACAGATTCATTTACAAAAGTTATGAATATAAATTATGGCTATGTCAGTCATTCATTTAACCAGTTTATTCAGATGGAGAATGGTAAGATCGTTGCGGTTGATCATGGAGATGCAAATCCAAGATCTATCGTTCTGGTAAGGTATCCATCAGTAGTTACATCCAGCGGCTTCACCAGGGGCATTTCTTATTCTTCTGCATGCAAAGCAACAGACATTGTGGCATTTGAGGGAACGAAGGGTGCGAATTATACGGGAGCGACGGTTGGTGGATTTGAGATATCGGACACTGCATATCTGACTGCCGGAAGCGTTGATATTGACAGTACTGCCAAATATTCAGCAGGTCAGGATATATTTGTAGGTGTTGTATCTAAGAGTACAGATGCAGTGACAGTAAATAAGATAACCAATTATACAGCAGGACAGGGTACGACTGACACACCGCAATTTGTGAAGATTGGAACAAACAGTTATATGCTGTTATGGCATAGAGGTTCTTCTGTATACTATACTAAGATTGATGGAAACGGAAATCAGGTTGGAGCTATCTATAGTCTGGCCGGCGATCTGTCAGACTGCGTTCCTGTTCTTGCGGGAGATAAGTTGGTCTGGTATACATGGAAAAATGAAATATTGCAGTTCTATCAGATCAACATAAATGATCTGTCAGACTATACAGTAAAAAATGTTGTGTTAGGGCATAGCTATCAGGTGAGTGCTACAAATGCATCAGATGCATCAGTGGTATTAACATGTTCAAAATGTGGTCAGTCGCATACGGAATATGTTGTTAAGTCTTTTGCCGTTTACTGGTATGGATCTGCAGATAATGGTTATTATTATACCAATTATGAGTCTAGATATGATACAGGTACGAAGCTCAAGTTCCTGTTAAGAAATCAGACCTATTCATCTGAATCTGATTCCACCAATCAGAATAGCGAGATGGTATGGGAATCTTCAGATACAAGTATCGCAACAGTCAGTAATCTGACAGATGAAAGTGGAACCGTTAATATGCTTAAACCGGGTATTGTGAAGATCAGCATTTATCCAAAGTATAATCCTTCCTGTAAGAAAGCTACTACATTCCGCATCGGTAAGGAAGGCGAAGTGAGTCTGGATGACTGCCAGATATCTTTATCACAGGATCAATATGTATATGATGGTTCCAGTAAGAAACCTGTGGTAACAGTAGCATATAAAGGACAGGATCTGATACAAAATACAGATTATACAGTAACTTATACGAATGATACAGGTGTAGGAGATGCTGTTGTAACTGTAACAGGCAAGGGAATCTTTGCAGGGTCAAAAAATCTGAATTATATAATTGAGGCAATAGATATCGGATCATATAAACTGGAAATTCAGCCGGATTCCTATATTTATGATGGCACAGAGAAAGAACCGGAAGTCAAAGTTGTTATATCGGAGACAACAGGAAACAAATATTATTTGGATGCATCAAATTATACTGTTAAATATGAAAACAATAAAAATGCCGGTACAGCAAATGTAACCGTAACCGGAACAGGCAACTATAGTGGTGAATTAAAAGGAACATTTATAATATCACAAAAGGATATTACAGGCGCAAATGTTACAATCCCGCAAGAAAGCTATGAATATACGGGTACAGAGATAAAACCGGAAGTGACTGTAACACTTTCAGATGGAACCGGATTGATATTTGGAACAGACTATACTGTATCTTATGAGGATAATACAGACATAGGAACTGCAACTGTAAATGTAATCGGTCGGGGAAATTATACAGGTAAGGCAAATGGTTCATTTGGCATAGGAGCAGACATAAAGGATGCAGAAATAGTCTTAAGTATGGATCAGTATATTTATAGTGGCAGGAGGAATACACCAAAGGCGACAGTTGTATTTGCTGGAAAAACTCTGGTAGAGAATGTGGATTATACTATTTCTTATGAAGATTGTATTGATGCCGGAACGGCGCGAGTAGTTGTATCCGGAAAAGGAAACTATGGCGGTACGGCAGAGAAGACATTTGAGATTGCACGAAAAGGTATTACAGGTGCAAATGTCACGATTCCACAGGAATGCTATGAGTACATAAGTAAGGAGATCAGGCCAGAGGCAACCGTGACGCTTTCAGACGGAACAGTATTAAAAAATGCTATAGAGTATATAGTTGATTATACAGATAATATTGAGGTAGGAACTGCGACTATAACAGTAACAGGAACCGGCAACTATATTGGTTATGTAACAAAGACATTTACCATAATAGAAGCAAAGAAAGATGACGGAAGTGAGACAAAACCGGGCGACGGAAGTGAGACAAAGCCGGGAGACGGAAGTGAGACCAAGCCGGGAGACGGAAGTGAGACGAAACCGGGAGACGGAAGTGAGACCAAACCGGGAGACGGAAGTGAGACCAAGCCGGGCGACGGCGGTAAGACGGAGCCGGTTGATGTACCTGCAATAATCACGGTAAATAAGACAACTATTTCCAAGGTGGAAAACAAAGCAACAGGTGTCAAACTTACATGGAAGAAGGTTTCTGATGCTACCGGTTATGTTGTTTATCGTAAAAATTCAGGTTCTAAGTCATGGAAAAAGATTAAGATAGTAAAGGGCGCTTCGAAGACTACTTATACAGATTCAACAGTGAAGTCAAAGCATGGCACAGTTTATAGTTATAGAATAGAATCTTATAAATCTGTGAACGGACAGACGGCAAAGGCGGTTAGTAAAGAAAAGAAGATCCTTCGTCTGACTGCACCAACTAAGTTAAAGATTGCGAACCAGAAGGGAAGAAAGCTTTCAGTAACGTGGAAAAAGCAGAAGAAGATTTCCGGTTATCAAATTCAGTATTCTACCGGCAAGACTTTTGCAAAAGGGACAAAGATGACAAATATAGTTAAATCTTCCGATAAAGCAGTAATTAAGAAATTGAAAAAGGGAAAGACATATTATGTCAGAATACGTTCTTATCAGAAGTCAGGTTCGAAAAAGACATATTCTGCATGGAGCAGTTATACTAAGGTCAAAATAAAAAAATAATATGTGAAAAATCGGGGCGCATCAGATAGAAGTGGTGTACCCCGGTTTTGATAGAAATGTGGAGGATGAATTATTATGAAAAGAAGACATTATATTCTGGCAGCTGGCTTGTGTGTATTTGCAAGTCTGTGTGGTTGTGGAAAAAAGGAACAAAAGACAGAATCATCAACAGAAGAGGAGAATGTAACTGTCATTGTGCTAGATAATGACAAAGTGACTCTTACATATACAGGATATGACAAGGAAGCTGATGGTATGATGTTTACTGTTTCCAATAAGACGGGTGATCCTGTTAATATTTATTTTGGGGATGTAGCAATTAACGGAGAGACGATACAGCCATTGTTTGGTCCTGAACTGGAAGCAAATGCAACAGAAGAAGATGTGTGTATGATTGAGTGTGATAAAGCAGTTTCCGTATTGAATGGTATACTTTTTATTGATAACGATGCGGGAGAAACAGTTGGACATTATGAGGTTAAGGATGTTCCTTTATCTGGTAAGGCAGAAGCTTCGGGTGATCAGAGCTTTACATTAAAGGATGGTGCAGTTCAGGTGTTTGATAATGATAAGATTACCATTGCATATACAGGTATAGAGACTGACGGAGAGGGTGAGGATGCAGAGACTTGCCTGGCATTTGAAATCTATAATAAGACAGATGAATTAATTCAGGCAACATTTGACACTATCCTTGTAAATGGAACGGACGAAGAACCATCCTATATGACAGAGGCTCTTGGGCATACATATGGAAAGCTTCTGTGTGATGTAACAGATCCGGCAAGTATAAAAGAGTTAACCGCAAGCGTATCTATCTATACGGCAGAGGATGAGCTGATTGACAGTTATTCCATCGAAAAAGCAGCTTTAAAATAAAATGGTCAGATTTTTAATCTGATTTTAATCTTTCTCCTATTTTAGATTAATTCGTGGTTGGTATAGTAATACCATCAGCTGAGGAGAGAATAGAGAAAGAAGGAAAAAGATATGGATAATTTAGAAAAAGTAGAAAAGTTAAGAGAAAAAACAGGTGTCAGCTATGAGGAAGCCAAGGAGGCATTAGAAGCAAATAATTATGATGTGCTGGATGCGATCATTTATTTGGAAAAGAAAGGTAAGGTAAAAGCACCGGAAGTAACCGATTACACGACGGAACAGGCACAGCAGACATCAACAGAATTCGAACAGGCACAGCAGGAATATACCAGAGACTGCAATAAAAAGACCTTTGGTCAGATGATGGATCAGTTCTTTTCCTGGTGTGGAAGACTTTTGAAGAAAAGCGTTGATTCCAAGTTCATCATAGAAAGACGTGGCAGCACTATGGTGAATGTACCTGTTCTGGTATTGATACTTGCGATTATCTTCGCATTCTGGATCACGATCCCGTTATTAGTGGTCGGTTTATTCTGTGAATGCAGATACCATTTTGCAGGAATCGACAATATCAATGTAGACCTGAACAGTGCCTGCGACAAGGTTGCGGATACGGTAGAAACTATTAAGACAGACATTAACAAGAACTAATGTGAGAGATTAATTTACAATACACAGATTTATTTTAAGGGACATGAAACGAAAATACATTGTCCATGTTCTGATATACTATTATGCAGCAAGCCTTTGCGAATGTCGGTACTTAGCGATCCACGGAGTGGAGCGGTTAGAACCGCTACATGAGCAACAGAGCGAGAGCGTCTTGCGGAATAATAGTATGTCAGAATATGGACATAGGTACTCAAGATACTCCCTTAAAATAAATCGTCACAACAAGGAGTAGAGATGAGCCGGAAGATTTTGATTGTAGAGGATGAAGAAAAGATTGCCAGATTTGTAGAGCTGGAATTGGTTCATGAAGGCTATGAAGTAATAAAGGCATTTGACGGGCGGACAGGTCTGGATCTGGCACTATCAGAACATGCTGACCTGATCGTGCTGGATGTTATGCTTCCAAGGCTAAATGGTCTGGAGGTCCTTCGCCGTATTCGTAAAGAAGGAAATAATGTTCCGATCCTGCTGCTTACTGCAAGGGATGCGGTAATGGACAAGGTGTCCGGGCTGGATGCGGGAGCGGATGATTACATTACGAAGCCATTTGCGATCGAAGAACTTCTGGCTCGTATCCGTGTAGCGCTGAAGCGGAAAAGCACCGACCGGCAGGAGACACATAAGCTAGAGATCCATGGGGTCAGCCTGGATACCGACCGGCATGAGGTTATGGTGGCGGGAGAACCGGTGGAGCTTACCAATCGGGAATTTGAGCTGCTGCATACTCTGATGGAGAATAAGAATATCGTCATGGATCGGGAAAAGCTGATGAATATTGTCTGTGGTTATGAGTATGTCGGTGAGACAAATATCATAGATGTATATATCCGGTATCTGCGTACGAAGATCGATGACCGGTTCGGTATCAAGCTGATCACAACGGTACGAGGCGTAGGCTATGTGATCAGGGAATCATAGGAAGGTGTAACGGGATAGAGTATACGGTCTGATGATAAGGGTAGATGCAGAAACAAGAGCAAGATTGAAAGAATGTATAAGAAAAGGTATCACGGATGAATGAAAATAAGAGGATGACCTCGATCGCCAGAAAAATAAATATCAGCTTCTGGCTGAAGGAAGTAGGCAATGTAATAGGAATCAATATTATCATTGCCTTTCTTATTATGGGAACCTGGATGTACTGGTGTACCACAAAGCTTCCGGATCAGGTAACAGGTGAGCATTATTATTTTAATGTCAATCAAGAAAAGCATACACTGGAATATGTGATCGATGGAAATGACCGGAAATCATATGCATATGATTTCCGGGATGTAAGGGATCTGGTAGCTGTACCGGGAATCATACTGTTATCGGCAGAAGGATTTGTGTTGTTCTTTGCGTTATTCCGGACTTCTGTTGTCAGAAGAAAGCTGAAGCCGTTAAATGATCTGGCGGTAAAGGCAGAACAGATCAGTAAGATGTCATTTGAGCAAAATGGTATGGAGGATCAGAAGAAACGTTCCGATAAGAAGTCTGCAAAGACATTTGACCAGAATCAGATGGATCATCTGGAACAGGCAATATCACATATTTCTCCGGATGATGCCGAACAGGGAGTCCATACCGGAGACAAGGAATTGAAAAGTATTGAGATCGCGTTGAATAACCTGCTTCGGAATATGAAGGAAAACGAAAGGCGGCAGGTACGGTTTGTATCGGATGCATCACATGAGCTTCGGACACCTATTGCTGTGATCCAGGGATACGTGAATATGCTGGATCGATGGGGAAAAGAGGATGAAAAGGTTCTGACAGAATCCATCGAAGCCCTTAAGAATGAGTCCCAGCACATGAAGGAGCTGGTAGAACAGCTTCTGTTCCTTGCGCGGGGTGACAGCGGAAGAAATACTCTGAATAAAGTGAAACTGGATCTGAATCAGATGGTCAGTGAGGTCTGGGAGGAATCCCAGATGATCGATGAGAAGCACCGCTATCTGTTTCGTGGAACAGATCCTGCATATATGACAGGTGATATAGCCATGATCAAACAGTCCATCCGGATCTTTGTACAGAATGCGGCAAAGTATTCTTCGGATGGTGCGGATATTACATTAGGAGTTATGCTGGAATCCGGTTATGTCAGTTATATGATTCAGGATGAGGGCATCGGAATGGAGTCGTCAGATGTCGTTCATATCTTTGAACGATTCTACCGATCGGACGAAGCGAGAAACAGCGAGACCGGCGGTTCCGGCCTGGGACTTTCCATAGCCAAATGGATCGTCGATGCTCACTCCGGCACGATCCAGGTCGTATCCCGTCCGGAGATCGGCACCCGATTTATTGTCCGTTTCCCGATGTGTGAGTAAACAAGAGGTTGTTGATGATTCTTGTGTTATTTATAGTTGTGATATTTTGGCTCTGCTGGTATGGATATATACATAAGACATCAGTGAAGTTTTCGTTGTGAGGTTTGCACTAGCTGTCAGCACCAAGCCCATGTCTGAACCCGTAAGGGTGAGTTTGGGCGACTGCTGGCAATAAGCGTGCAAATCCGAGCAGAAAACGGAACGGTCTTTGTATATGTCCATACCAGCAGAGCCAAAATATCATGGCAAAAAGTAGAGGTTGAACAACAACAACCTCTTTAGCGGAAAGGTCTGGTGCGGAATTCGTTAAAGACCATGAAGATGGCGACCGCTCCGGCAAGTCCATCGGCGATAGGGCCGGAATACATAATGCCATCAATACCCATAAAAAGCGGCAGAATAATTAATAATGGAAGAAGGAACAGGATCTGTCTGGTTAATGACAGGAATGTTCCTTTTTTCGGTTTGCCGATCGATGTAAAGAAGTTCGAAGTGATCGGCTGCATAAAGTTTATAAACGTAAAGAACAGAAAAATACGAAAATAGCTGATCGAAAACTGGAAGTAGCTTTCGGAGCCATTTCCGAAAATGGATATGATCTGCCTTGGCACAAACTGGAATAATAGAAACGCAATGAGCGCGATCACAAATCCACAGGTAGAGGCGAACAGATAGGCAGACTTTACCCGTTTGTATTTTCCTGCACCGTAGTTATAGCTGGTGATTGGCTGTAAGCCTTGTGATATACCGATAATCAGAGATAGAAATACCTGATTTACTTTTGTGATAATTCCGGCACAGGCGATAGGGATTGCTTCGCCATAGATGGAAAGGGAGCCATAGTATTTGAGAGATTTGTTCATAATGATCTGTACGATCATCATGGCAAGCTGATTGCTGCAAGGAGCAGTACCAAGGGATGTGACTCTCGCTATGATCGGTCTACTGATGCGGAGATGTTCTTTTCTTATCGTTACAGTCTTACAGTGGGATAAAAACCAGATGACAAGACCGGCGGATATTACCTGACCGATAACGGTTGCGATGGCTGCGCCTGTCATACCCATCTGAAGAACGGATACAAACAGAGCATCTAAGATGGTGTTGATTACGGCTCCGGTAAGGTTACAGATCATGCTAATCTTTGGTCTGCCATCTGCGCGGATCAGATGACCGCTTCCGGTCGTGAGGATCAGAAAAGGAAATCCAATCGCAACAATGCCTGTGTAAGTTTTTGCATAGGAAAGTACATTGTCGGGAGATCCAAAGAAACGGAGCAGAGGCTCTAAGAACAGCAGGGTGATCGTAGTTAAAATCACACCACAGCCAAAGAGCATGACAGCGGAATTGCCGATATAATAAACTGCTTTTTCCTTTTCTCCTTTTCCCATAGCCAGATTAAAAGCAGATGCGCCGCCGATGCCGAACAGCAGAGCGATCGCGATACAGGATATGGAAAGTGGAAATGAAATATTGGTTGCGGCATTTCCGAGTTCACCGACATTTCGCCCAATGAAAAACTGGTCAACAATGTTATAAAGAGAGCTGACCAGCATGGCTACTATACTTGGAATAGCAAATTGCATTAATAATTTTTTTACGGGTTGAGTGCCGAGAGGATTTTCATTCGTTGTCTGTGTATTCATGTGAGTTGTCCTTGTTTACAGTTTCTTGCGGGTGTAGGTCGTGCGGGTAAATATAATGTCGTCACCACCGGATTCGCCAGTTGTAATATCGAATTCATCTGCATTGAATTCTGGGAAGAAGACATCTCCGTCTTCAACGACAGTATCAACTTCTGTGATATACATCGTATCAACCAGTGGAAGTGCCTCTTTGAACAGCCCATATCCACCGGAGATATAGACATTTCCCTCTTTTACAGCATCAAGAGCTTCCTGTAAGGAATGAACGGTAAGCAGGTTTTCACCGGAGTAATTGGCAGTATTTGACACAACGATATTCATTCGGTTCGGGAGAGGATGTCCGATCTCTTCATATGACTTACGTCCCATAACCACAGTATTCCCTGTTGTCAGTTCTTTAAATTGTTTCTGTTCTCCTTTGATCCGCCATGGGATCTGGCCGTTTTTTCCGATTACATTATTTTTTGAACGTGCGACGATTAATCCTATCATAGTATGGGTTCCTTTCTCAGATGTCATATTTATTTTTCAGCATACCTGATCTTACGAAAATCAGCAAGTGGATTGCTGGTTTAAGCATGCCAGTTGTTGTTTCAGATATTCATATCTTAAACGTTTTTCTTCTTTTGCAAAATGTACTTCACGGAACTGCTCAGGATTGTTCTTATAAGAAAGAGTCTCATCACCAAACTGTTCACTGGTCAGGTCAAATATATGACCGTTGACATTGTTATAGCAATGATAGTTTCCGCCGGGACGCAGGATGCCATACACCTTGCCGCCAAAGATGTCCTGAACCAGAAATGCTGTGATAGAACACTGCCCCAAGGTTTTATTCTCCGGTGTCCAGCCATCACGTAGTCTTGGTGCGCAAGTATCAGCGCACCAGATATCAGATAATCTGTCATACAGATCCTGTGGTGTATGGATTCCTTTATACTTGTTTGTTATGGCAGGAACGGTTGCCTGTTTCCAACCATAGAAGTTGTAGGTCTTCATTTTCAAATATCTCCTCATTTGCTATTGAATGAAATGTGTTGCTTTTGTTTGGATTTATAAATGATATTTATAGTATACGTTTCAGTTTGCAGTTCTCGATTCCTGCACTCCAGAATTCTGACAGCGGGATCCCTTTGACCTGACAGATGATACTGGAATTCATAGCTCCATGTCCGACAATCAGGACATCCTTTCCTTCGTCTAATTGTGGTTTTACAACCGCTTTTAGGAATTCTCCTGTTCTCGCAAATAGCTGTTTAAAGCTTTCTCCACCATCCTTTGGAACTTTATAGTTTGCCGGATCAAGAAAGAGATCTTTTATTGGACAGCCGGGAGTAGTTATGCAGTTTGCGGTTCCTTCATAGCTGCCAAAACTCATTTCTTTTAACCGGTCGTCCGTTATGATCGGAATGTTCCGCCCTTTTAATACGATCTCGGCTGTTTCCTTTGCTCGGATAAGGGGAGAGCAGTAGCAGATATCAAAATGGATATCGGCATATTCTGTTCTGGCATGCTCCGCCATCTGGCGTCCTTCTTCATTTAATGGAATGTCTGTCCGACCTTGTAGTTTCCGCATGGCATTCCAGTCTGTTTTTCCATGTCGCATGATGTATAACATTGTTGTATCTCCTATAGATATAATTTTTTATCTTCCGAATGTCTGACAAGCATCCAATTCTCTTTCCTCAAATATCTTTTTAATATGTCTCGATATAGTTGATTTATCCCTTTGAAACAGTTCTGCCATCTGGTCAAGTGATAACCAGACTGTATCATTTCCAAATTTCTCATATTTTCTCGTTGCTCTTATCTTTCACCATGTTTTCCGTTTTAATATAGTATGCCAACAGCCTAAGGACATAATCTGGAGCATTACACATTCCTCTTTCCTACGCTGTCTTTGCACTTCGTGCACGCCAATCGTGGACAGCTATCGCATGGTCAGTGCTAATGCTTCTCTGCGTCGCTAACGCTCCTTGACAAGGTTCAAGGAGGTTCTGCTCTCGCTTCGCTCGCCAGAACAACTGCGTTTCTAAGTTCAGACTTCGTGCGTTGCACTTGTCTTCTCTAAGAGAACGCAAGTTTCAGCAGTAGCCCGCATCCAATCGAACTTCGTTTTTAACTCGTTCTCTTGGGCGTGCCTTGCATGGTCCTCCGTAATCTGCTCTCACTTCGCTATGCTCGTGACAGCAGAACTACGGACTCAACGTGCCCGGTGTGGCCAAACTGGTCGACGACAGCGACTTTTTCGAGGTGGTAGCCGGCGGGAGTGAGGATGGCGATGTCACGGGCAAGGGTTGCGGGATCGCAGCTTACATAGACAAGCCGTTTTGGATTCATCCGGATCAGGGTGTCAAGGAGTACCTTGTCACAGCCTTTTCTTGGTGGATCGACAACGACGACATCTGCATGGGAACCATCGCCGCCTTTTTCGTAAATGGCAGGAACGACTTCCTCCGCTTTTCCGGTAAAGAATTCGACGTTGTGGATATCGTTAAGTTCCGCATTTTTACGGGCATCCAGGATTGCCTGAGGAACGATCTCCACACCGTATACCTGTTTTGCTTTCTGAGCAAGAAACAGGGAGATGGTTCCGATGCCGCAGTACATATCCCAGACGGTTTCCTCGCCGTTCAGATCTGCATATTCCAATGCTTTTTCATAAAGTACCTTAGTCTGCACAGGGTTTACCTGATAGAAGGACAGAGGTGAAATCCGGTATTTTACATTGCCGATATAATCTGTGATGTATGGACTGCCCCACAGTGTTTTGCAGGTTGGTCCAAGAATCTTATTTGTTTTTTCTGTATTGATGTTCAGGCAGATTGAAGTCATTCCGGAAATTTTTGTCAGACGGGAGATGAGTTCATCTGCATGAGGTAGTTTTTTTCCATTTACGATGAGACAGACCATAACTTCGCCGGTTGTAAACCCAACACGAGTCAGAATATGACGTACCAGACCCTGTCCGGTTGTTTCGTTATAAGTGGAAATGTTATATTCCGTGAGAAATGCACGGATGATCGGCAGAATCTGATCATTTACTTCTGCACCGATCGCACAGGTATCGGAATCGATGATCGAATGGGTTCTGCCGGCATAGAAGCCGATCACGATATTGCCGTTTTTGTCTCTGCCAACCGGAAACTGTGCTTTATTTCGATAGTGGTATGGTTCTTTCATACCATAGATTGGTTCCATCAGAGTATCGGGATTCTCAATCTTGCCGATCCGGCGCAGACATTCTCTTACTTTATTCCATTTGTATTCCAACTGCTTCTCATAGGAAATGTGCTGAAGACTGCATCCACCACAGCTCTTTGCGACTGGGCAGACCGGAGTTACGCGGTAAGGGGATGGTGTGATCAGGCGAACCAGCCGTCCGTAGGCGATCGATTTTTTTGCTTTCATGATCGAGATCTCGGCTACGTCACCGATCACTGTATCTTTGACAAATACAGTGATATTCTGCACGTTATTTCCATCTTCGGATGAAGCTTTCGTGGAAATGTCTGTGCCTGTTTTGTTATTTGCTACATCAGAAAGAGAGAGATGGCCGATGCCTTCTCCCTCATTTCCCATGTCCGTTATTTCTATTGTATATATACTGTTCTTTTTAAGTTCCATAAAATAAATATCGTATCCTTTATTTTGTAGATCTGCGGATATTACTTTCTATCATTTTATTGTAACCAAGCCAGCCGGTCTCGTCCTTGCTGTCTAATGCTTCCATGAATGTCTGGATCTTGGCATCTGTATTATCGGCAAATGATAATGCAAGTGCTTCGATCAGGGCAGGCTTCTTTGGAGAGCCGTATTCCAGTTCGCCGTGGTGGGAGAGGATACAGTGCTCCAGTTCGTTTGCTTCCTTTGCAGGAAATTCCGGAACAGAATCACGAATCTTGTCGCGGATCATCATAGTACCCATTACGATGTGACCAAGTAACTGACCGGAATCTGTGTAATCATTTTCCGGGAATGTTGAAAGCTCATAGACCTTGCCGATGTCATGAAGCATGGCAGCAGTCAGGAGCAGGTCACGATTTAAGATCGGGTAGTATGTAGTGTAGTAGTCACACATGCTGGTAACTGCCAGAGTGTGCTCTAACAGACCGCCGACAAATCCATGATGAATGGATTTGGCAGCCGAATGCTTTTTGAATTCTTTTGCAAGAGCTTTGTCCTCTACAAAGAAGCTTTCCAGAAGCTTTTTGTAGTAAGGTTTTTCGATCGTTGCGATAATGCCAAGCAGCTTGTCAAACATTTCATCGACATTTTTCTTCGTGCATGGCATATAGTCGTTGATATCGTATTCCCCTTCTTCAGCGATACGGATCTTCTTAATTGTCAACTGGAGAGTGTTGTTAAATGAGGTAACCTGACCGTCAACCTTAACATAGTTCATGGATTCAAAATGCCCAATTCCGCTGTTCAGTTCCCAGATCTTACCATCCATTGTTCCGCTGGCATCTACCAGCTGCAGAGAATAGTAGGATTTACCTGATTTTGTCTTTCCTGTGATCTTGTTTTTGCAGAGGTAAACCTCTGAAACCATTTCGCCTTCGCGAAGCTCGTGTATATATCTCATAATGTAAGCCTTCCTGTTATTTTGTTCCGAAAATTCTGTCGCCGGCATCACCGAGACCCGGGCAGATGTAAGCATTTTCATTTAAGCATCTGTCAAGCTGACCAACATAGATCTGGATGTCCGGGTGATCCTTTTGAAGTCTTTCCAGACCTTCAGGAGCAGCGATGATACACATGAATTTGATATTCTTGCCGCCGTGCTGTTTGATAAATGAAACAGCTTCGGAACCGGAACCGCCGGTTGCTAACATTGGATCAACAACAAGGATTGTTCTCTGCTCGATCGGATCCGGCAGTTTACAGTAATACTCATGCGGCTCGTGTGTCTTCGGGTCTCTGTAGAGCCCAATGTGTCCAACCTTTGCTGATGGAACCAGAGCAAGGATGCCGCTTACCATGCCAAGACCGGCACGGAGGATCGGTACAACTGCCATCTTTTTGCCTGCGATCATAGGAGATTTGCAGGTTTCGATCGGAGTCTTGATCTCTACATCTTCTGTAGGCAGATCACGAAGTGCTTCGTAGCCCATAAGCATAGCGATTTCTTCTACAAGTGTACGGAATTCATTTGTTCCGGTGTTCTCGTTTCTTAACATTGATATTTTGTGTTTGATCAAAGGATGATTCATAATTGTGACATTACTCATATCGGTAACCCCTTTTCGTAAAATTTTTAACTGTGTATAATTCTACCATAAGACAACAGGAAATTAAACCCTGCGATACCGGAAAAATCAACGGAAATCATTTCAGACAGACATAAAAAATCATCGACCGCGCCAACAGAACAGTTTTTAGAATGATCAGGAAAAACTGTCGGTCGGCAGGACCGATGATTTTGTAAAATATAATATTAATCGTTGTAGTCCGGCAGATCGTTATAGTACATTTTGATCGCATTTGTGCTCTTTTCCAGAACTGCCATTGTCGATGGAAGAGGAACCGCGATCAGATCGTCGAATTCAAATTCACCAAGCTCCGGTCGGATCTCATATCCAAGATTTCGTTCGTTGATCGAGAAATCAGCTTGAAACTGGTAATTGTTCCCTCTGGCGTCCAAGCGGATCCATTTCTTGACATCCGGTTCAAATACTGCATTCAGTGCATGAAGTGCCAGCTTGTTATCATATGTGAATCGTTTGATCCTCTGGTAGCAGAATCCGGTGTAAATACCATTTGCACGCATCAGTGCGGCTAACAGATTTGCCTTTGAATAGCTGATACCGGTTTTCTTTTCCAGAACATCTGATGCAGAGATCGTGATCGTGGAATCTTTGGCGTCCCAGGTGTGATCAATTTCATCTCTGACAAAATAATATATGGTTTCTATTTTTTCGTAAACAGATCTGCAGTTTTTGGTAAGATCCATAGCCTTCTCCATAACCATGGGATTGTCGAAATCGACATATTTATCATACTGTAGATATGCTGCATCCCTATTTCTCTGTATTAGCTTCATGTTTACCTCCCAAAAGTATTACAAGTAAGATAAATGACAGAGGACCAATCTCTGAAACTCCAGCTATTTGTCGCTGGTTACTTGAAATATGTAGAACTTCAGATAATATGATTCATCTGCAGCCCACAGAATCGGATGATCAGGAGCCTGAGTACGGAATTCAACCTGTCTCAGTCGTTTGTGAGAGTTGGAAGCAGCCTGCCCGATGGTTTTTGTAAAGAGTTCATAGTCCATGAAATGGGAGCATGAACAGGTGGCAAGAAAGCCGCCATCTTTAACGAGCTTCATGGCTCTCAGATTTATTTCCCGATAACCTTTTACAGCGTTTTTAATTGAGTTGCGTGATTTTGTAAATGCAGGTGGATCCAGAATTACAACGTCGAATTTCTCGCCCTGTTCTTCCAGTTCAGGGAGCAGATCAAAGACATCTTTACAGATAAATGTAACCGAATCCTCCAGATGGTTCAGCTTTGCATTTTCCTGTGCCTGTTTGACCGCAAGTGCGGAAGCATCTACACCCAGTACGCTTGTGGCACCGGCAATTCCGGCGTTCAGCGCAAAAGAGCCTGTGTGTGTGAAACAGTCAAGAACTTTTGCATCCTTACAAAGACGCTGGATCGCAAGTCGGTTGTATTTCTGGTCAAGAAAGAAGCCGGTCTTCTGACCGTCTTTTACGTCAACAATATAGTGTACGCCATTTTCAATAATTTCCACGTTCGTGTCGAATTCATCCCCAATGAATCCCTTGAATGGCTGCATCCCTTCATTTATTCTAACTTTAGCATCGCTACGCTCATAAACACCTTTGATTATTATACCATCTGATTTAAGGACATTTTTAAAATATTTATTAACAAATTTTTAACTCTGTCAATTCCAAGTGCAAGTGACTCAACGACCAGCACATCTTCAAATTTGTCAATCACAATACCGGGCAGGAAGTCTGCCTCGCCAAATACGATACGGCAGCTGCTTGTATCTACGGTTTTCTTACGATAATCCCATGCTGCCTGCAGACGCATGCGGAAGAAATCTTCATTGATCTCGGTATCGACGTGACGTGTCAGCATACGGACAGTGATCTTGGAATTCGTATTGATAAATCCCTTTCCCATCGGATATCCGTCAAAGTCTTTTACAATGATGATATCTCCGTTTTCAAAACTCCCCATGATGGTATCTATTTCATTGTCATAAATCCAGGCGCCGCCGGCTTTGATGGTTCTGCCCTCGCCCTTCTTTAATGTTACGATTGCGCTCATGTTACACCTCGTTCATTTTTTGATAAATCATAGTATATCATGGATGGCATGTTTTTTAAATCCGCTTTGCGGATGCAACAGTGGGAAGCAGAAGGTTCTTACAGAATAAAGAACAAATATTCGATTTGCTCTGTACTTTTTTTAAATGGAATGATATATTAGACAGAGAACAATAATAAGAATATTGATTGTATTTAGATAGATATATCAGGAGAACATAATGGATCATTTCAAATTAGTATCAGAATATCAGCCGACCGGTGATCAGCCGCAGGCGATCAAAGAGCTGGTGGATGGATTTAAAGAGGGAAATCAGTTTGAAACCCTGTTAGGTGTAACCGGTTCCGGTAAGACATTTACCATGGCAAATGTAATAGCACAACTGAATAAACCGACGCTGGTGCTTGCGCACAACAAAACGCTGGCGGCACAGTTATATTCGGAAATGAAGGAATTTTTTCCGGAAAATGCGGTAGAATATTTTGTTTCTTATTATGATTATTACCAGCCGGAAGCATATGTGGCATCGACTGATACTTATATAGCGAAGGATTCTGCGATCAACGATGATATTGACAAGATGCGTCACAGTGCAACAGCGGCCTTGATCGACAGAAAAGATGTTGTGGTCGTATCCTCGGTATCCTGTATTTACGGTATCGGTGATCCGGATGAATACCGGGAGCAGATGCTGTCGCTCCGTGTCGGAATGATCAAGGATCGGGATATGGTGATCGATGAACTGACGGATATCCAGTATGTCAGAAATGATATGGATTTCCACCGTGGAACATTCCGTGTACACGGGGATGTGCTGGAGATCCTTCCGGTATCGACATTTGAAGATGCTGTGCGTGTTGAATTCTTTGGTGATGAGATCGACCGTATCTGTGAATTTGATCCGTTGACTGGGGAGATCAGGCGCAGCCTGAATTTTACCTGTATCTTTCCTGCTTCTCATTATGTTGTCGGACATGAGAAGCTGGAACGTGCACTTACAAAGATCGAAGCGGAATTGGCTGAACGGGTACAGTATTTTAAGGAAAATGATAAGCTGATCGAAGCGCAGCGGATTGAAGAACGGACAAATTTTGATATAGAGATGATGCGGGAGACAGGCTTCTGCTCCGGTATCGAGAATTATTCAGGACCATTATCCGGCAGAGAATCCGGGGAGACTCCGAGCACATTGCTGGATTTCTTCGGTGATGATTTCCTGTTGATCATAGATGAGTCGCATATGACGATTCCGCAGGTCGGAGGAATGTATGCAGGTGATCGTTCCAGAAAACAGAATCTGGTGGATTATGGATTCCGTCTGCCATCCGCATTGGACAACCGTCCGTTAAACTTTGAAGAATTTGAATCGAAGTTAGATCAGGTATTATTTGTATCGGCGACACCATCCAAATATGAAGCAGAACATGAGCTGCTCCGGGCCGAGCAGATCATTCGACCGACCGGATTGCTGGATCCACCGGTGGATGTCCGTCCGGTAGAAGGACAGATCGACGACCTGATGTCAGAGATATTGAAAGAGACAGAACAGGGACACAAGGTTCTGGTTACAACACTTACAAAACGTATGGCAGAGGATCTGACAGATTTCCTGCGTGAGAATGGCATTAAGGTCAAATATCTTCATTCTGATATTGATACAATGGAGCGTGTAGAGATCGTGCGTGATCTCAGAATGGGTGTATTTGACGTATTAGTTGGTATCAACCTCCTTCGTGAGGGACTTGATATTCCGGAGATCACACTGGTGGCTATCCTGGATGCAGATAAAGAGGGCTTCCTGCGTTCGGAGACTTCATTGATCCAGACGATCGGACGTGCTGCGAGAAATTCAGAAGGTCATGTTATCATGTATGCAGATATGATGACAGACTCCATGAAACGTGCGATCTCGGAGACAAATCGTCGTCGAAAGATTCAGGATGCTTATAATAAGGAACATGGGATCATACCGAAGACGATCCAGAAGAGTATCCGTGATCTTATTACAAATGAAGTCACAGAAGATAAACCGGTTGTGGATGCAGAGAAAGATATTGAATCCATGACAAAGAAAGAGCTGAAAGCAATGATCGATAAGCTGACAAAGAAGATGAACATGGCAGCCGCCGACCTGAACTTTGAAATGGCAGCGATCGTCCGTGATGAGCTGAAAAAATATAAAGAAGCTTTACGAGATTATGATAAGTAGAAAATACAATACAGATCATGCTGTCGTACTAATTGAAAGTGTATAAACATGTATGATCATATTATTATTTGTTTGAATATTAGTTGTTAAACTAATATGAAAGATATCATTACTATTATGAAGTAAGCCTTATCCGAGGCCGGTACTTAAGTTGCGTTTTTTGCAACTTTATGTACCGCTGCACGAGGATACGAGCGGAAGCGTCTTACGGAATAATATGTAATGTATCTTTCATATTGTATAAAAGTAATAATAAATATAATGATCATACATGTTTATAAGATTCAAATAAAATGAGCAGAAAGAAGGTCAACCGAAATGGGTGATATTAAGTATATTACGATTAAAGGTGCAAAAGAACATAACCTGAAGAATATAGATGTGAAGATTCCGAGAGATAAATTTGTCGTTGTGACAGGTCTGTCCGGTTCGGGCAAATCCTCACTGGCATTTGATACGATCTATGCCGAAGGTCAGCGACGCTATATGGAGTCCTTATCTTCCTATGCAAGACAGTTCCTTGGACAGGCAGAGAAGCCGGATGTCGAGAAGATCGAGGGCCTGTCGCCTGCGATATCGATCGATCAGAAATCGACAAATAAGAATCCGAGATCCACAGTCGGAACAGTAACGGAGATCTATGATTATTTCCGTCTGTTATATGCAAGAGCAGGAATCCCACACTGTCCGAAATGTGGAAAAGTGATCAGCAAACAGAGCGTGGATCAGATGGTAGACGATATCATGCAATTGCCGGAACGGACAAAATTCATGGTACTCGCACCGGTTATAAGAGGCAGAAAAGGGGAACATGTGAAGCTGTTGGAGAAGGCGGCAAAGAGCGGTTTTGTCCGTGCGATCATTGATGGCAGTATGTATGAGTTATCCGAGGAGATCAAGCTGGATAAGAATAAGAAGCATAATATTGATATTGTTGTGGATCGTCTGGTCGTTCGTCCTGATATGGAACGAAGACTGACAGATTCTGTAGAGACAACTCTGCGGATGGCAGAAGGTCTGATGAAGATTGAGGTTATAAATACAGATGGAGAAAATGAAATCTTGAATTTCTCTGACAGCTTTTCCTGCCCGGATTGTGGAATCAGCATTGATGAGATCGAGCCCAGAAGCTTTTCATTCAACAATCCATTTGGCGCATGTCCATGTTGTGCCGGTCTGGGATTTAAGATGGAATTTGATCCGGATCTGATGATCCCGGATACCAAGCTGTCGATCAATGAAGGGGCAATTGTTGTGCTGGGCTGGCAGTCCTGTAATGATGGAAAGAGTTTCACAAATGCAGTACTTCGTGCATTGGCAGAGGAATATCATTTCTCACTGGACACACCATTTCAGGATTACAGTGATGAGATCAAAGATCTGTTATTATATGGCAAGAACAGCCGTCCGGTAAAGGTTCACTATAAAGGACAGCGTGGAGAAGGCGTCTATGATATTACATTTGAAGGACTGATCAAGAATGTCCAGCGAAGATATCGGGAGACCGGAGGTGAGACGACCAAGGCCGAGTATGAGACTTTTATGACGATCACGCCATGTGAAGAATGTAAAGGAAAACGTCTGAAACCGACAGCACTGGCTGTTACGATCGCCGATAAGAATATTGATGATCTGACCAGAATGTCGATCGAGGATCTTACAAACTTTATGGATAATATTAAGTTGACAGACCGGCAGATGCTGATCGGCGGGGCAGTTTTAAAGGAGATCCGGGCGAGACTGCATTTTCTGATCGATGTAGGCCTTGATTATCTGGCACTTTATCGTTCTACAGGCACATTGTCCGGTGGAGAGGCACAGCGAATCCGTCTGGCGACACAGATCGGTTCCGGGCTTGTGGGAGTTGCTTATATTCTGGATGAACCAAGTATTGGTCTGCATCAGAGAGATAATGATAAGCTGATCGGAGCATTGGAGCATTTGCGTGATCTTGGAAATACTCTGATTGTGGTAGAGCATGATGAAGATACGATGCGTGCAGCAGATTATATTATAGATATCGGTCCGGGAGCCGGTGAAAATGGTGGTTATGTTGTTGCGGAAGGTACAGCAGAGGAGATCATGAAAAATGAGAACTCGATTACCGGTGATTATTTAAGCGGAAGAAAAAAGATTCCGGTACCGGAGGTACGAAGAAAGCCAACGGGCTGGCTGACCGTTCAGAATGCGTATGAGAACAACCTGAAGCATATTGATGTGAATATACCACTGGGTATTATGGTATGCGTGACTGGTGTATCCGGTTCGGGAAAGAGCTCACTTGTAAATGAGATCTTATATAAGAAGCTGGCGAGAAGACTGAACAAGAGCCGTATCAAACCGGGACATCATGATCACATCGTGGGTTACGATGCACTCGATAAGGTGATCAATATCGATCAGTCACCAATCGGAAGAAGCCCGAGATCGAACCCGGCAACCTATACAGGTGTATTTGACATGATCCGTGATCTGTTTGCAAATACAAAGGATGCCAAGGCAAGAGGATATAAGAAGGGAAGATTTTCATTCAATGTATCGGGTGGACGATGCGAAGCCTGCCGTGGTGATGGTATCATCAAGATCGAGATGCATTTCCTGCCGGATGTCTATGTTCCTTGTGAGGTATGCGGCGGCAAGCGGTACAATCGTGAGACACTGGAAGTAAAATATAAAGGTAAGAGCATTTATGATGTTCTGGATATGACTGTGGATGAAGCCTGCGAGTTCTTTGCAAATGTTCCAAGCATTCTGCGAAAGATCGAAACGTTAAAGGATGTTGGCCTGGGCTATATCCGTCTGGGACAGCCATCTACCACTTTATCCGGAGGAGAGGCACAGAGAGTAAAGCTTGCGACGGAGCTTGCCAGACGTGGAACCGGAAAGACGATCTACATTCTGGATGAACCGACGACCGGACTTCATTTCGCCGATGTTCATCGTCTGGTGGATATTCTTCGCAGACTTAGTGACAGTGGAAATACCGTAGTTGTTATCGAGCATAATCTGGATGTTATAAAGACTGCCGATTATATCATCGACATGGGACCGGAAGGCGGTGTTCGCGGTGGAACAGTGATCGCACAGGGAACACCGGAGGAGATCGCAGAATGTGAGAATTCATATACCGGACAATATCTGAAGCGGTATTTATAAAGTGTGAAGATAGAGAATACAATTAAGCTCTTATATAGATATCAGTTTTATAGAATGTGTAGAATTGATATAGAGGAATTAGAGATATAGAAATTTGGAAACATAAGGAATTAGCAACATGAGGAATGATAAGATCATTGGCGCATTGATCGGCCTTGTAGGTGCGGCCGGTAATTCCGGCTGGACAGAGAAAACAGATCAGACGATCGCAAGTGCGTTATTACAGGAAGACAATGATGAGACAATAGAGGAAATACACCGGGAGAAATACCGACTTTCTCCCGGGTGTTCCACCTGTACGGCTCCATGCGGGAATACATCTGATTATGATATGAGCTGTTTCTGGAATGGCAGCCTGGAAGAACAGAAGCGTAAGCATGACATAATCAATGAATTACAGCAGGTGGCAGAACAGTATAACAGCGGAAATCTTAAGAGATTACCTGAGGTCTGTTTCCGTGCACTTGCATGCTTTTCCTATGGCATGGACGAAGCTGCATACGAGTCTTTAATGAGCGACTTCCATAATATAGCCGAAACTGTTTAAGAGTAGAACTGCAGATAGAGTTACAGTTATATCTTAGCGTTTATGTTCTATATAGATTTGCTTTTCAGGTAGCCAAGGCTGACAAATAACACTACGACTTCAACGATCGGCATAACAAACCACAGGCTGGATGCACCCAGACACAATGGAAATACAAGGATACAGATACTGCTTAAGATGATATTTCGGAGCAGTGAGATGCACAGGGATTGTGCAGATCGCAGTATCGCCTGTAAATAGTAAGAAGTCAGCAGGTTAATGCCAAATGGCAGGAATGCAAAAAAGTAGGTTCGTATACCCAGATTTGCAATATCAGTCAGTGTTGGATTCATTTTAATAAAAATACGACAGACCGCAGTCGGGAATAAGATTCCACTAAGCGAGAAGATGGCACCCATTATAAGGATAGTGGTATATGCCATCTTTTTTATTCCTTTGATTCGGACCCCATTTCCTGCACCATAATTAGTAGAGATAACAGGCTGGATCGACTGACCGACTCCGGTAAACAGGGAGTTGAACAGGATTACACAGTTTGAGATCACGCTGTAGATCGAGAGTGCATTTTCACCGCAGTATTTCAGGATCTGGATATTAAACAGCAGTACGATGAATCCATTTGCAAATTCATTGAAAAAACTTGGGATACCACCGACAATAATATGACGGATACTGGGAATCGTGTGAATCGGTCGGATGAAATGAAGACCGTTTTTGCGTGAGAAAAAGTGTGAGCCACCGACAATTACCTGGATAGTCATACCGAGAACGGAAGCGAATGCGGCACCGCCCATTCCCATATGCATAGGAAATACAAAAATGATATCCAGTGCGATATTTACGACGCCGCCAAGCAGAACTCCCGCCATTGCACGGTTTGGATCATTGTCGGCACGGATAAAGATTGCTACATAATTTGAAAATACAGCAACCGGAAGGAAAATGTTGATATAACGCATGTAGGACATGGCGTATGGGAATAAGGTGTCATTTGCTCCCATCAGATGAAGCAGCTTAGGCATGCAGGTGGCATAGATCAGCCATAATAGGGTAGTAACAGCCGTAATCAGGAAAAAAGAGATTGTAAAATAACGATTGGATTTCTGATGATTACCACTTCCCCTGTGAACACTCATCTGTACAGAGCCGCCGACACCAAACAGGATTCCGGTTGACATCAGGATGCAGAGAAGTGGTGTTGTAATACTTAGGGCAGCAAGAGCATCTGCGCCGACACCTTTTCCAATGACGATCGCATCTGTCAGTGTATAAATAGACATAACCATGGCACTTCCAAGTGATGGTATCAGAAATTTGAAGTATAATTTTTTCAGATTGTCTTTTAATAAATCCATTATAAGTCCTCCTATGCTGTGCTGTTCACAAAAAAAGAGCCAGATAAGATAATCTTATCTGGCTCATAACATTCATGTCCATCCGGGAATCCTGAATAACATTCAGAACACCTTGCAAGGTATATCATATATACCGTCCGATTCGTGCCTATTATACCAAGTTGATAGAAAATGTCAATCAATTTTATGGCATTTTTTGTATGCGGGTGTTATAATAGCATCCGCAAAAAACACAGTGAGGTAGGAATAAATGAATTTTATTAAGAAAAACTGGATAGGAATTCTGGTGTGTTTTATCATAGCAGTTCCTTCATGGTTAATTGGAAAACGGTTTCCGGTTGTCGGCGGACCGATCATTGCGATATTAGCCGGTATGTTGATCGCACTCGTATGGACGGATAAGGGAAAGGCAGAAGCCGGTATCAAATGGACATCAAAGATTGTTTTGCAGACAGCCGTTGTATTATTAGGATTTGGCATGAATCTCGGAGTAATCCTGCAGACAGGAAAACAGTCGCTTCCGATCATTATCTGTACGATCGGTACATCCTTATTGATCGCATGGATCCTTCGAAAGGTGATGAAGGTTCCGGCAAATACTTCGATTCTTGTCGGTGTTGGATCTTCTATCTGTGGTGGTTCCGCAATCGCAGCAACAGCACCGGTTATAGATGCAGATGACGATGAAGTCGCACAGGCTATTTCTGTTATCTTTTTCTTTAACGTGCTTGCGGCTATCTTCTTCCCGATCATAGGAAAAGCAATAGGATTTGATACGGCATCCGGTGATGCATTTGGAATATTTGCGGGAACAGCCATCAATGATACATCTTCTGTAACAGCGGCGGCATCAACATGGGACAGCATGTGGAATCTTGGAAGTGAGACTCTCAATAAGGCAGTAACGGTAAAACTGACCAGAACACTGGCAATTATACCGATCACATTAGTGCTTGCGGCAGTTCGTGCAAGACAGGCGGCAAAGACAGAGCAGAAGACAAATGGATTCAGCTTGAAAAAAGCATTTCCTATGTTCATTCTGTATTTTGTGATCGCATCTATAATCACAACGATCTGTATCAGTCTGGGCGTAAATGCGGATGTATTTGCACCGTTAAAGGAGCTGTCCAAATTCTTCATTATCATGGCTATGGCGGCGATCGGGTTAAACAGCAATGTTATTAAGCTGATCAAAACCGGTGGCAAGCCGATTTTGCTAGGTGCATGCTGTTGGATCGGCATTACCTTGGTCAGCCTGCTTATGCAGCATGTTATGGGAATCTGGTAAAAGCATGTAAGAACGCCCTTGGGGCATATATGGCAGAAAACCTGTAACAGCAATATGCCCCATATGGTTTATACAACAGAACACAAGTGGTCTGTGAAATAAATCCATATGGGGCATATTATTGTTATACGATATTCGTATTACGAAAGAAATTAGTCGTTAGCTTTGCCAACTGATCCGAAAAGTTCCATCTTTTCTTTAACAGTAGCCTTGATAGCTTCGAAACCAGGAGCAAGAAGCTTTCTAGGATCAAATCCCTTACCTTCAAGATCCTTACCAGCCTCGATGTACTTTCTTGTAGCATCTGCGAATGATAACTGGCACTCTGTGTTAACATTGATTTTTGAAACGCCAAGTGAGATAGCTTTCTTGATCATGTCAGCAGGGATACCTGTACCACCGTGAAGAACTAATGGCATAGTACCTGTCTTCTGCTGGATAGCATCAAGTGTTTCGAATGAAAGACCCTTCCAGTTTGCTGGGTACTTACCATGGATGTTACCGATACCGGCAGCAAGCATATCTACGCCAAGATCAGCGATGATCTTACACTCTTCTGGATCTGCGCACTCGCCCATACCAATAACACCGTCTTCTTCACCACCGATTGAACCAACTTCACACTCGATAGAAAGACCAAGCTGATGAGCAACATTAACAAGCTCTGTTGACTTAGCAAGGTTCTCTTCGAATGGATAGTGTGAACCATCGAACATGATAGATGTGAATCCGGCCTTAACACACTTGTAGCATCCTTCATATGTTCCGTGATCAAGGTGAAGAGCTACAGGAACTGTAATTCCTAAAGAATCGTGCATAGCCTTAACCATAGCTGCAACTGTTTCAAATCCAGTCATATACTTTCCAGCGCCTTCTGAAACACCAAGGATTACAGGAGACTGAAGTTCCTGAGCTGTAAGAAGAACAGCCTTTGTCCATTCAAGGTTATTGATGTTAAACTGACCAACGGCATATTTTCCAGCCTTAGCCTTTTCCAACATTTCTTTTGCTGAAACTAACATTATAAATTCCTCCATTATAAAAATTATTTTGGGCTTTCATCTGCCCGAATTGTCCACATTTATAATGTAAAAATCCGGTTAGATAACCCTACTCTGTCGCCATTATACATTATTTATTTCCAAAATAAAAGCCATTTACAAAAACTTGATAAAAATAAAAAAATACTGCGCCATAATAACCCTGATGTCGCAGCGTAGTATTTTATCATTATGTAAAACATTTATAAAAGAATCCGCCATTTCCTTGAAATGCTAAAACTGGGATGGTAAAATTTTTATAATATAATTCGTGGAGGAAACAATATATGCTTCAGTTAAAGAAGATTGTGAAGGACTATCAGACCGGAGATGAAGTGGTAAAGGCGTTAAAAGGCATTTCCATTAATTTCAGAAAGAATGAATTCGTATCGGTACTTGGTCAGTCCGGCTGTGGTAAGACAACGCTTCTTAATATTATAGGCGGACTTGATCAGTATACGAGTGGTGATCTGGTTATCAATGGCAGATCAACAAAAGAATTCAAGGCAAGAGACTGGGATTCATACCGGAATAATTCGATCGGTTTTGTATTCCAGAGTTACAATCTGATTCCGCATCAGACGGTTCTCGCAAATGTCGAGCTGGCGCTGACCTTATCCGGTGTATCCAAATCCGAGCGTAGAAAACGTGCAAAAGAGGTGTTGGAAAAGGTTGGTCTGGGCGATCAGATCTATAAGAAGCCGAATCAGATGTCCGGTGGACAGATGCAGCGAGTAGCGATCGCCAGAGCATTGATCAATGATCCTGATATCCTGCTTGCAGATGAGCCGACCGGAGCCCTGGACTCCGAAACCAGTGTCCAGATCATGGAGCTGTTAAAGGAGATCGCAGAAGAAAAGCTGGTCATCATGGTAACACACAATCCGGAGCTTGCAGACAAATATTCTACAAGAATCGTGAAGCTGTTAGATGGTAAGATCATAGATGATTCCGCACCATTTTCAGATGAAGACGAAGCGAAAGAATCAGAAGAAGCATATGCACCGAGAAAGACATCTATGTCTGTATTTACGGCATTTTCCCTCAGCTTTAATAACCTGCTGACGAAGAAAGGACGAACCCTTTTAACGGCATTTGCCGGAAGTATCGGTATCATCGGTATCGCGCTGATTCTGTCATTATCCAGTGGATTCCAGGGCTATATCAATGATGTGCAGGAGGAAACCCTGTCATCCTATCCAATCGAGATCCAGAAAAAGGCAATGGATTATTCTGACCTGATCTCGGAAATGGCGGGTAATACAAAGGAAGAAGATCTGAGTGATCATGACCCGGATCGTGTATACTCTGGTGATGTCATGGGCGATATGATGGTGTCCATGCTCTCAGAGGTAAAGGAAAACGATCTGGAAACATTTAAGAAATATATTGAAGATGATACAAATGGATTCAAGGATATCGTGAGTGATATCAAGTATACCTATGATACTCCGATGTATGTATTTAACGAAAATGCAGCAGGCGGTACACAGCAGGTAAATCCAAGTATCATGATGCGAGAGATGGGATTTGGCGATATGGAAGAATCCCAGAAATCCCTGTCAGGCTTCATGTCGGCATTCAGTTACGGAAATAATTCCATGGATATGTGGAAGCAGTTAATGAGTAATCGGGAGCTGTTGGAACAGCAGTACGATGTGCTTGCAGGACACTGGCCTCAGAATAAAAATGAAGTTGTACTGGTCGTTGATAAGAATAACGAGATCAGTGATTTTACCTTATATACATTAGGTGTCAGAAATGCTTCTGATCTTGGAGAGATGGTTCCGAAGATCATGGCAGGTAAAGATTACGATGCACCGGAGGAAATGAGCTTCTCCTATGATGATCTTTTAAATCTCAAATTCAAGCTCATTCTGCCGAGTGACATTTATCAAAAAAATGCAGACGGAACATGGGCAGACAAGAGTTCCGATGAAGATTATATGGCAGATGTGATCAGCAAAGGTCTGGATATTCAGGTTTGTGGTATCATCCGTCAGAGCGAATCCTCTTATGCAGCATCGATCGATGCGGGAATGATCGGTTATACCGCTGAACTTGCAGAGTATGTTGTATCCGAAAATGAAAAATCGGAGATCGTAAAACGGCAGCTTGACAATCCGGATACCGATGTATTTACAGGACTTCCGTTTTCAAACGGAGAAGATATCGACATGAGTCAGGTGGACATGCAGCAGATCGTTGCATCCATGAACCTGTCAGAGGAACAGCAGGCATATATTTCACAGATGTCTGATGAGCAGTTATTTGAAATGTTAAAGGAACAGGGCTATTTTGCACAGTCTACCGCAACCTATGATGATAATATCGAGAAGCTTGGATTTGCGGATCTGGCAAAGCCGTCCGTTATCAGCCTGTATTGTTCAGAATTCGCGGACAAGGATAAGCTGACAGATCTGATCGACAAATATAATGATTCACATTCAGACAGCGAGATCACTTATACCGATTATATCGGGCTGATGCTATCTTCCGTTACGAAGATCATCGATGCGATCACTTATGTATTGATCGCATTTGTAGCTATCTCGTTGATCGTATCATCGATCATGATCGGAATCATTACCTATATCTCTGTACTGGAGAGAACGAAGGAGATCGGTATTCTTCGAAGTATCGGAGCGTCGAAAAAGGATATTTCCCGTGTGTTTAACGCAGAGACATTTATTATCGGACTGGTATCCGGTGCGATCGGTATTCTGGTTACGGTGCTGTTAAATATCCCGATAAGCAAGGTGATAGAGAAATTTGTAAATGTGCCAAATGTATCTTCACTTCCGGTAAAGGGTGCGGTGATCCTTGTGATCATTAGTGTTGTGCTTACTTTGATCGGCGGTCTTATCCCATCTAAGATGGCAGCGAAGAAAGACCCTGTAATAGCACTTAGAAGTGAGTAACAGATAATTGTGAAATTAAAAATTATAAGTTATATATGAACAGTTTGAATTACCAAAACAGTGGCATTTGAGTCCGCCGGTCCTTAGATGGTGCATTAGCAGCATCTTAGTACCGTTGCAGGGCTAACTGAGACCTTAGCGAGGTTTACCGAGGTTAGTTCGAAGTTACACAGTGGGGAAACGAGCGGAAGCGTCCACTGGTTGGTAATGTCAATACTGTTCATATAAAAAAGAGAATATTTAATTCACAATTATCTGTCATGATAGAAAGGAGCGAGGCGGCATGAGTGCATATGTTGAGTTTAAGGATGTTAAGAAAATATATAAGACCGGCGAGGTTGAGATCCATGCTCTGCGGGATGTGAACTTCGAGATTGAAAAAGGAGAATTCTGTGTCATTGTTGGAGCGTCAGGAGCGGGAAAGACAACGATTCTGAATATCCTGGGCGGAATGGACACGCTGTCCGGCGGCAGTGTATATCTGGACGGAAAAGAAATCTCCGGGCTGAACAAGCGGCAGCTTACGGCATACAGGAGATATGATGTAGGATTTGTATTTCAGTTCTATAATCTGGTGCAGAATCTGACGGCACTGGAAAATGTAGAGCTTGCGGCACAGATCTGTAAGGACCCGTTAGATGCGGCAACGGTATTAAAGCAGGTAGGGCTTGAGGATCGTATGGCAAATTTCCCTGCACAGTTATCCGGTGGAGAGCAGCAGCGGGTAGCGATCGCCAGAGCACTTGCAAAGAATCCGAAGCTGCTTTTATGTGATGAACCGACCGGTGCGCTGGACTATAATACAGGAAAATCCGTACTCAAATTGCTTCAGGATACCTGTAGGAACACCGGAACTACGGTTATCGTTATCACACATAATCAGGCACTTACAGCAATGGCAGATCGTGTGATCACAGTTAAGAGCGGAACAGTAGAGAAGGTTGTTCTGAATGATAACATTAAAAATGTAGAAGATCTGGAATGGTAGGTATGTCTTATGAAATCAATGATGCGTCGTACGACATTTCGAGAAATTAAAAACAGTTTTGGACGGTTTGCAGCGATTCTCGCGATCATAGCGTTAGGTGTTGGTTTCTTTTCAGGCCTGAAGATGACCAAGCCGGCTATGGTAAAGACGATTACGGATTTCCTCAGTGATTCGGAATTCTATGATCTGCATCTGGTGTCTACGCTTGGCTATACAGATGAGGATGTGGAAGCATTTGCGGGTGAGGATGATGTCCGGTATGCAGAGGGCAGCTATTCATTTGATGTGCTTTATGATGGTATGGGTGATAATGAACGTGCACTCAAAACCTTGTCATTGCCGGAGCATGTGAATGACATCCGTCTGGTGGATGGCAGACTGCCGGAAGCGGATGATGAATGCGTAGTGGATGACAAGCTGACAGATGTGAGAATCGGTGATGTCATTACCGTGGCAGATACGAATGGTGATGCCACTGAGACAAAGCTCCGCTATAGGAAATTTACGGTTACTGGAACCGTACAGTCCTCCCTTTATATTAATTTTGAACGTGGAACGACTACTCTCGGGACCGGTAAATTAAGTGGATTTGTATATATGAAGCCGGAAGCATTTGACTGTGAATGCTACACTGACGTCTATGTCAGGTTTGATCAGGACTATGCGTTATACGATGATGCGTACGATACCTATATGGACGAGAAAAAGGATGCCTGGGATGCTATCTGTCATGACCGTGTTACGAAACGATATCAGGCGCTTTTGATGCAGACCGGGCTTACCGAAGATATGGTTGCCGGCGTAACCATAGATGACGCACCGGATGTCAGTTATTATATTCTTGGCAGGGAGACGAATGTCGGTTATGTCTGTTTTGAGAGTGATTCCGATATCGTGGATGGTGTAGCAAAGGTATTTCCGGTGTTCTTTGTATTGGTTGCTGTGCTTGTCTGTATGACGACGATGAATCGTATGGTCGAGGAACAGCGAACAATGATCGGAATGCTAAAGGCACTTGGATACAGTGAGCATACGATCATGAGCAAATATATGATCTATTCAGGGCTGGCAGCAGTTATCGGATGTATAGGAGGCTTTTTTGCAGGAACGTATGCATTCCCACGGGTAATCTGGAAAGCATATCATATGATGTATCTGAATATTAGCTTAAAATATATTGTAGACTGGAAGCTGGCAGGAATTGCTATGCTGGTATCTCTGGCATGTTCGGTAGGAACGACATGGTTTACCTGCCGGTATGAGCTGTCGGAGACTGCGGCAGGTCTGATGCGGCCGAAGGCACCGAAGGCGGGCAAACGTGTATTCCTTGAGAAAATATCATTTGTATGGAAACGATTAAAATTTCTGCATAAGGTATCGGTTCGAAATATCTTTCGGTATAAGAAGCGTTTCTTTATGATGGTAATAGGAATCAGCGGATGCACAGCCCTGCTTCTGACCGGATTTGGTATCAATGATTCGATCGCCGGCTTTGCAGATCGTCAGTATGATGAGATCCAGATCTTAGACGGAACGATGACCCTTGCAGAGAGTGTTGATGATGTAAAGAAAACGAATGCAGCTTCTGAGGAAAATCAGAAGGATCAGCAGGAAGCAACGCAGACGGGTTCGGAATCAGCGGCAGCCGGTGATCTGTATGATAAATTAGACAAATATATGCAGGACTATGATTTTGTTGGTGAGACAAGCTGGGATCTGATAGAGTCCGATGGCATTAAGAGCATTAATCTAGTTATTATGAAAGAACCGGAGCATTCGGACAAATATATGGATTTTCACAACAGTAAGAATGAGAAGGTCGCATATCCGGGCAAGGATGAGGCGGTTATCAACAGTGCTTTGGCAACCCGGTATGATCTGTCCGTTGGGGATACCATTACGATCCGGAACAGTGATATGAAAGAGATCAAGGCAAAGATTTCCGGCATCTTTGAAAATTATGTATATAATTATGTATATCTGTCGCCGGAAACATACATGGATCAGATGGGAGAAGCTCCGGTATATCATTCCGTCTATTTCAATCTGAAGCCTGATATGGATGCACATGAAGTGGCTGCCGATCTTATGAAAGAAAATGTAGTTTCTGCAGTAGTCGTGAATGGAGATATGCGCGAACGTATCAGCAATATGATGAAGAGTCTGGACTATATCGTTCTGGTCGTTATCCTGTCGGCGGCAGCACTGGCATTTATCGTGCTGTATAACCTGACAAATATCAATATTACAGAACGAATCCGGGAGATTGCAACCGTAAAGGTGCTTGGATTTTTCAGAAATGAAACCTCATCTTATGTGTTCCGTGAAAACTGGGTGCTGACGGCAATCGGAATAGCGGTCGGTCTGGTGCTCGGAGTATTTCTGCATAGCTTTGTTATGGATCAGATCCGTGTGGATATGGTTTCATTTGACACTTACATTTCACCGCTTAGTTATGTGTACAGCATTATTCTGACGTTTGCTTTTAATGGCTGTGTCAACCTGTTCATGTCGGTGAGACTGGAGCGGATCAATATGGCAGAATCCCTGAAATCAGTGGACTAAGGGAAAGCGTAAAAATGAAATCATGAAATATAGAAAACAGATACTGTATTGCGGTTGATGCAATGAAAAAAATACCATAAAGAACTGTGGGTGAACAAAAAGCCCGCAGATAGAAAAATATACAAATAAAAATATAGTGGCAGGAGGAAGAAAAAATGACAGTTACAAATGATATTAAGTACATCGGTGTGAATGACCATGAGATCGATCTGTTTGAGGGACAGTATATTGTGCCAAATGGCATGGCATATAATTCTTATGTGATCATGGATGAGAAGATTGCCGTTATGGATACGGTGGATCAGAATTTTACGGATGAATGGTTAGCAAAGCTGGAAACGGAGCTTGCAGGCCGGACACCGGATTACATCGTGGTTCAGCATATGGAGCCGGATCATTCGGCGAATCTTGCAAATTTCATGGAGAAGTATCCGACAGCAACAGTTGTTGCAACAGCGGCAGCATTTAACATGATGAAGAACTTCTTTGGAAAAGATTATGCTGATAGAAGAATGATGGTGAAAGAGGGAGATACCTTATCACTTGGAAAGCATGAGCTGACATTTGTCATGGCTCCGATGGTACACTGGCCGGAGGTTATGATGACCTATGACAGCACAGATAAGGTATTATTCTCCGCGGACGGCTTCGGCAAATTCGGAGCCTTGGATGTAGAGGAGGACTGGGCATGTGAGGCTCGCCGTTACTACATCGGAATCGTAGGAAAGTTCGGTGCACAGGTTCAGGCATTGTTGAAGAAGGCAGCAGGACTGGATATCCAGATCATCTGTCCGCTTCATGGACCGGTTCTGACAGAGAATCTCGGATATTATATCGGTTTATATGATACATGGTCATCTTATGGAGTAGAAACAGACGGTGTAGTGATCGCTTACACATCTGTCTATGGACATACAAAAGAGGCAGCAGAGCTTCTTGCAAAGAAGCTGACCGAAAAGGGATGCCCAAAGGTAGCAGTCAATGATCTTGCCCGCTGTGATATGGCAGAGGCAGTAGAGGATGCGTTCCGTTATGGCAAACTGGTGCTTGCAACAACGACCTATAACGGTGACATTTTCCCATTTATGAGAGAGTTCATCAATCACCTGACAGAGCGTAATTTCCAGAACCGCACGATCGGTCTGATCGAGAATGGCGCATGGGCTCCAATGGCTGCAAAGGTTATGAAGGGTATGTTTGAAAACAGCAAGAATCTGACATTTACTGATACAACAGTTCAGATCAAGGCGGCATTAAATGACGCAAGCCTTGCACAGATCGATGCACTGGCAGATGAACTGTGTAAATAATCGATTCTTATATAGAAGTATTGTTCTACCACTATGATAAAGAGGTCGTACATATAAATGACAGAATGGAGAAGCTATGAATCTGGTAAAAATCTGTGGAATCACAGAAGAACAGGAAGTTGAATATGTAAATGAAGCCGGCGTGGATTTTATGGGAATGGTGATGTTCTTTCCGAAAAGCAAGCGGAATATCACAGTAGAAAAAGCATCTTCCCTTATAAAAAAACTGAACCCTGCGGTCACATCCGTAGCGGTAACGGTAGAACCGACGCTCGATCAGATCCGGGAGATCGAAGCTGCCGGAATCCAGATGATCCAGATTCATGGGGATATCAGCCAGGAACTGCTGCAGGAGATCCATATTCCTGTTATCAAAGCATTTAATGTACATGATCTGTCTTCTTATGAGAAATATCATCAGGCTGATATAGTAAAAGGATATATCTTTGATGCACAGACACCGGGCAGTGGGAAGACCTTTGACTGGTCTGTACTTTCCGATATTCCGCACGATGAGAAGTTTGCACTTCTTGCTGGTGGTTTAAATCCTGACAATGTGGCAGAGGCATTTGCCGCAACTCATGTGGATGGTGCAGACACCAGCTCCGGTGTGGAGAACGACACCGGAATCGGCAAAGACCGGGAGAAGATCCTGAGATTTGTGGAGAATGTGAAGAATCAGTAGAAGATGTATTATTTCAGGCACTCTGTGGGCAGTGATACGTTTTTGAGCAGACATTGGTTATTTTCATTGACTGCTTGAAAGGTATCATGCTTATAGGGTGCTGTTTTATTGTGCGATTTGCAGCAATGCTTTTCGTATGTCATCCAGATAATTTCTTCCGACCGTCTGGGTCTGTTTATTTGCAAGATAGATCGTGGAGCCGGATAAGGAGGTGACATGATTTATATTGACAATGCAGGATTTGTGACACCGTATAAATGGTTCGGGCAGATGCTGTTCCATGTTTTTCAGCGAGGTTCGTTCTGTGTATAAGCCGGAAGCTGTTGTGATGCAGCAGTCATGCCCCAGCCTGCTTATGGAAATGATATCATTGAACGGAATCCGTGTGATGTTATTGTCCTTATGCAGGCAATAATAGTCTGAAGAATGCAGTGAAATATACTGATCCAGGCAACGTTCGATCGCTTCAGGTGAAACAGGTTTTAATAAATAGTTGATCGCCTGTGCCTGATATCCGTCAAAGACATATTCACGGAAGGCTGTAAGAAAAATAATATCTCCTTGATATCCGTTTTTCCTTAATTGTGTACAGATATCGATTCCATTTTTGATGTGATCATCGGCAGGTATATTCGTGTCGGCATTTTTCAGTTCAATATCGGAAAACAGCAAATTACAATCTTTCATAAATGCTGATCCTAAAATAGAAGTTTCATCGTGAAACCATTTGACAGAAACAGCATATTCCTTTTTCTCAGCCCAGTTATGTATAACTTCCGCTAATTGTTTATAATGTTTTGGAATGTCTTCCAGTACAGCGATATTTATATTCATCCGATTGGTTCATCCTTTCATTTAAGTGGCAATAATATCTGGATCATAAAGGTATCCGTCGTTGGTTGAATGTTAAAAATACCGTTATGATCGTTTACAATACTTTGGATTCTCGACAGCCCCAATCCATGTTCGGGTGTATCCTCTATGGTTTTCGTTGATAGGAAATGATTCTTCTTATCTATTCTGTAATATCCATTTGTCCGGTTGCTTATGACGATGGAAAGCATATTCTGAAATGGTTTCATCGAAAAATCAATCGAGCGTTGTTCTGTTTCCGGAAGCTGTTCACATGCTTCGATGGCATTGTCAAATAAATTACCAAGTAAGGAACATAATTCAATATCCGATAGCGGAATGCTGTCCGGCAGAAATACCGAGTATTCAACCTGAATCTGTGCAGATTTACATTGAATCAGTTTATTTGTGAGGATGCTGTCTACCGTGGAGTTGCCGCTCGCAAGAATGTAGTGGTTGTTATTTACGGTTGCGGTCAGGTCCCGGATAAATGCCTCTGCTTCCGGATATGCATGATTTACCATCAGGGCGTGAAGGGTGTCCAGATGATTGCTGATGTCATGCTTCAGATAGCGAAGCTCTGATATGGAGCTGATGATCTGGTCGTATTGCTTACGCTCCATTTCTGATAGGAGCTGTTGTCTGGACAACTGGATATTTTTCTCACGTTCTATGCCGAGATGGTACAGGTATATTGTCAGGGAGACAAATAAGATCAAGATCAGGAAACAGATGGCAGACAGAAGATCTGCATAGGTTTCCGGGCTTCCGGTATGGATATTTACCTGACCGGCAACGATAAGATTTTCAATCACGATGCATAAGACTGACAACAGAACGAAGATTATTTTTTCTGTTCGTGAGAGCTTGAAGGCTCTGGATGAGAAACAGAGCAGAATGGATGTCAATACCGTAAGGGTCAGAAGATACAGGATTGTAACCGGGCTTTGTACTGCATGATCCGTCAGCATCCCATCGGCATCTGTGTGCAGCCATTCCACAGGGAATATGGTCGCTGTGAATTTGGAAGCAAGTTCTACTATGCAGAATATAACGACCCAGAACAGATTGCTGATCTGGAACGTAAAGAATATACAGGTATACAGGTAATGTAAGACCAATAGTATAGTCAGGGATTTGATGATAACGGGAGCCTGCATGACATCCAGTAATAAGGCACATTCTGCCAATACGAGAACCGACAGGATCTGTAACAGATAAGAATATCTGAAGCTTCGCCGGTTTAATTTTCCATTTGCAAGTATCAGAAAAAGAAATGATACCCAGATATTTATAATAAATTCTGCAATATAGTCACTCAAAAATATCCCCTCGCTTTTCCATATCGTTTATATCCATTTCGATAAATCTACACTTCTACAATATTTATTGTAACATACCAGCCTTTCCTGTGAAGACTATAATTTCATTTCCGTATGTTGTTTGCATCCGGCAGGATGTTGTTTGCGCCGGCGCGTCTTGAACAGGGGAATGTGGATGATATGATGATGAAAAACCATTTACCTGCAAGGGATGATTTTTCAAGTGTATGGGGTGAGAGGTGGCTGCAAAATCATTTACTTGCATGGTTATTTAGGAAGGAGGGCATATCTATGATATTCGGACATGTATTAAAGAAACACATAAGCATGAATCCTGTCATATCCGGGTTGTTATTGTTGGGCGTTGTCATATGTGTATATTGCATCAGTATCATGCTGGGTTTGGCAGTTGGACAGTATCAGTTGGCTACCTGTAGCAATACGGAAGCATCTCTGACGATCGATATAGACGAGAAAAACGGTATAAATATGGATGAGATGTCTGCATATCTGAACAGCATCTCAAAAAAAGGGATGGTAAATGTATTATATTTCACAAGGTTGGAAAGTAAAAAAATATTGGTAGGCTGGGATGGAACAAAAGGAAACAATTGGTTTCCAATTACTTCAGGAAGTTTTTTTAACAAAGAGGAACAGGCAGCAGGTGAATATGTTGGTTTTGTATCTGATAATATGAAAAATGCAATAGCCGGAAGTGGAAGTTTTGAGGCAGGAGAGCATACATATGAAGTAATTGGTATGGGCTGGATCGTTCCATGGTCCTTCGCTTCAGCCAGATCATCACAGTCACAGATCGACATTTTAGGGGAAGAAGCCGGTGAGGAAATGCAATATATGTTGATCCCATATAAATGTTATAAAGAAGAATTTCAACCGGAACAGATACTGGCGCAATTCAATTATGCATCTTATGAGGTTTTGCAGAAATATGCAGAAAAAATACAGGATATGTTTCCATCGACGCGGGTATATTTACCCGATAGCAATTCCAATGATGTGCTGGAAGAAGGACGGACGCAATATGAAATACTTGCATTTCTTTTGTGTATGATCGCCGGGATAACAGTGATCAGACTCATGGCAGAGTGGATCACAACTTATAAAAAAGAGATCACCGTTTTGTGGTTGTGCGGGATGCCAAAAGTACGGTGTATGTTATTGATATATGGACACTGGCTTTTATATTATGGCGTTGGCAGTATCATTGCGATTATTCTGCAATATCTGACATTTCCATTACTTCAATATGTCTATGGAAATGCATTCCCAATGCCTGACAGCCTGATATATATATTAGCTGTTATGTTTGGATTTTCGATATTATGCACGTTAAGACCGATGGGAAAGGTGGTTCGTTTATATACAAAGGGGGAGATCGTATGAATTTTCTTCGGATATGCAGGTATTTATATACAAAGAAGTTGTTTGGGGAGATTGTTTTATTCATTCAGTTGATATGTATGCTTGAAATGTCATTTGTTGTATTAAAACCGGTCGATTCATATCTGATGGAGAAAAAGCAGGTAAAAGCGGCATATACATTAGACTTTGATTCTATGGTTCATTTTAGCAAGAATAATTCAATATATGCGCAGGAAATGGCCGGAAATGGAACTGCGGCAAAAGAGATTTATGAGCTGCTGCGGGAGTCGAACGGTGTGAAAAAAGTAGATCGATGTGCATTTGAAAATGGTATTTATATGCAGACGGATGGGAAGATGTGCAGCGCAAATCTGGTTATGTATTCAAGCGAAATGTTAGATATTATCAGATTAAATATAGAACCGGAAATTCAGGAAAATGTATCAGCAGGATGCATTCCTATATTGGTTAGCAGTTCAATGGCAGAGGAATTACCGGTTGGAACAAGGACAGAAATCAGTCTTGCTTTTGATGATACAATAAAAATATCATGTGAAGTAGCAGGCATCTTGCAGAGAGACAGTGCAGTTCCGGTGGTTTTTAGTTACGGAGATACCATGGAATTGGGAGATATGGCAGTTCCATCGAAAGATTTATCGGAATACAGATTTATTGTATTTGGCAAGGCTATGGATGAATTATTTGATCATTTGACAAATGTTAATTTCCTGATAGAACCGGAAGAACATGTATCGGGAGAAAATCTGGCAACCTCTTTGCAAAGTAAAATGAGAAATTATGGAACTTTAAATACTTACCGTACGATAGCAGCAGGAGCTTTTAAGAATATGCTGGAAGAAAATGCATGGTATGTGCTTGCATTTGCTTTGTTGACCTTGATCGCAGTGTTTGGATATGGAGGGTATCTGTATCTTATGATCGCACAGAAGAAAAATGAGTTTGCGGTATTTTATATATTAGGAATGACAAGAAAGAAGATGATAGCGGTTATTTTCTCATCCGGTGCAATTTTGCTGGCAGTGTCATTTGGAATAGCGGCACTTTTATATCCATGGTTTACAAAAACGGTATTAAAAATACAGGAGAGTTACGGATACACAGGGATATTTAGTTATGGATTTTCAGCAGGTGTGCTTTTGTTCATTCTGCTATTGAGCATATGGATGGGATTCCGGCGAACCGGAAAACAGGCAGAGATCGAATTATTAAAGGGTGGTGACTGATATGATCGAATTAGAAAAGATTGAAAAAATATATAATGCAGGAAAAGCAACCGAGACGCATGCATTAAAGGATATTAATCTGAGAATAGAAGAGGGGGATATGGTTGCCATTACGGGACCTTCCGGTTCCGGAAAATCAACTCTGCTGCATATTATTGCGGGAATTGATTCGCCGAGTTCCGGAGAATATCGTTTTTGTGGGAAACTGGTTTCTGATATGTCTGATAAAGAAAGATGCAGAATACGCAATCAAAAGATAGGGATGATCATGCAGGATTTTGGACTTCTTGGAAACGATACAGTTCTGCGAAATGTATGTCTGCCCGAAGTGATCGGAGGACGATATAACCGCAAATTTGAAAATAAAGCAAAGGAGATATTGTCGGCTGTCGGGCTTTCAGGACTAGAGCAAAAAAAGACAAATCAGTTATCCGGTGGACAAAGACAGAGGGTTGCGATCGCCAGAGCATTGGCAATGGATGCAAAAATAATCATTGCAGATGAACCAACGGGAGCGTTAGATTCTGAAAATACCGATAGTCTTATGGATTTATTGTTGGAACTAAACAGACAGGGGATAACGATCATTATCGTATCGCATGATCCAAAGGTTGCGATGCGGTGTCCGATCCGGTACAGGATAGAGGATGGAAGAATTGAATGAGTATATTTATCACCTGAAAATTGTTGAGTTTATAAAAATTACCACCTGAAAAATGTTATAGACGAACAAATTACCACCTGAAAAATGTTGATAAAATATAAATAAAAGCATATAATATTGGCATAACTGCTACGGATAAGTGCAAAGGTGGTATGAAGTTATGGAAAGAGATTTATTTATAAAGTTAGAAAAATGGAAGGATAAGAAAAAAAGAAAACCTTTAATTATCCAAGGTGCCAGACAAGTTGGAAAAACATGGATTATGAAGGAATTTGGTGCGCGATATTTTAAGAATACAGTATATATTAACTTTGATAATAATGAAATTATGAAAAGGGTATTTCAAATTGATTTTGATATTGCGCGTATTGTATCTGCTATTAAAATTGAGTATGGAAAAAGTTTTGAAGCAGCAGATACATTGATTATATTTGATGAAATACAAGAAGCGCCTGAGGCTCTTACATCGTTAAAATATTTTTATGAAAATGCACCACAATATGCCATAATTGCTGCAGGATCATTATTAGGAGTAGCACTTCATAGTGGTACTTCATTTCCTGTTGGAAAGGTAGACTTCATGCAGCTTTATCCTTTGAATTTCAGCGAGTTTTTATGCGCAAATGGTGAAAATGAGTTGGCAAAATTATTACAATCGCGTGATTATGAAATGATAAATGCCTATTCTATAAAATATACGGAGCTATTAAAAAAATATTACTATATAGGTGGAATGCCAGAAGTTATTCAAACATATTTAGATACAGATGACTTTAATGAAGTAAGAGAAATCCAGAAGAATTTACTGAAGTATTATGAAGAGGATTTTAGTAAGCATGCACCCAGAGATGTAATTCCAAGAATTATGATGGTATGGAATTCTATTCCGGCTCAGCTTGCAAAAGAAAATCGTAAGTTTATTTATGGTTGTGTGAGGGAAGGCGCCAGAGCAAAGGATTTTGAATTAGCAATCCAGTGGTTGGAAGATGCCGGTTTGATTATAAAAAGTTATCGTGTTAGTAAACCGGATATTCCTTTGATTGCATATATGGAGATGAGCAGCTTCAAGATGTTTATGATTGATGTAGGGCTTCTTGGGGCAAAGGGAAATATTGCAGCAAAAGTGTTGCTGGATGGGTGTAGAATTTTTGAAGAATTTAAAGGAGCATTGACAGAACAGTTTGTTGCACAGCAGTTAAAAGCAGCTGATAGAGAATTGTATTATTACTCTACAGAAAATTCCAGTGGGGAGATTGACTTTTTGATACAACAGGAGATGCAGTGTATTCCTATTGAGGTAAAAGCAGAAGAAAACCTACGAGCAAAGAGTTTGCGAGCTTTTTGTGAAAAATATAAACCTGAAATGGCAATACGATCTTCTATGTCGAAATTTAGAAAACAAGATTGGATGGTGAATGTTCCATTGTATATGCTGGATCAATTTCTCAGCACCCTATGAGTAACCATAGGGTGCTTTCAGAAATTTACTTCAACACCGTGCCATCTGCAAGAGTGATGGTGTAGCCGTTGAAATTGATCGTGCCATTATTGGTAAGGCTGCTGATCGTGCAGTTACCAGTCAGATTCCAGGTGCTTCCGGAATCAATCGTAACAACGGCATTGTCGGAGACAGCAGTACCACCATCGGCATTATCGATAATGTTGATCGTTCCGTTAAAGGTGCTGTTATCAGATAATGTCATATCAAGCGTGGAGATCGTATCCACAACGATATCACCGTCTAAGGTCTGGTCGCTTGCGGAAAATGTTACCTGTGCGCCATTTGCTCCAGCGGTACCCCAGCCATGGGAAGCGGAGTTGCCGCAAATATTCATCAGGTAGCTGTCGCTGTCTTTATTTGTGATCGTTCCATCGGAAAGAGAGATCACACAATTCGTATTTGTAATGTAAATATCGCTGCACGAGGATTAGAGTGGAAACGACTTACGAAATAATAGGTAGATGATATAGATGTACAGGAACTATTTAATTTACTTGTATTCTAAAAGGGAATCCTTAAACGAACTTTAAAACAGAGAAAAATACTGTCGGTGACAAGATAAAAATTCGCTTACCTGTATGCGCGGTTATAAAACAATCCGTTTCTTGTGTTGAAATACAAAAATGGAAGGATACATTACTATTATGCAGCAAGCCTTTTCTAACGCCGGTTCTTAGTGAGCCGCCAAAGGCGGGGAACTTAGCACCGTTGCGTTAGAATAGAGTGCAAACGTCTTGCGTAATAATGGGTAATGTGTTCTTCCATTTTTAAGATTCGGAAAAACGGATTGTTTTATAACTGTGCGTAAAAAAGAGCATAAAAAATCGGCGCGACAGGATTTGAACCTGCGACCTCTTCGTCCCGAACGAAGCGCTCTACCAAGCTGAGCCACGCGCCGAAAGAAAATCCATACTCAAATGTATGGATCTCAATACCTGTATTAGTATAAATATTTATTCTGAAAAAAGCAAGTGTTTTATTTGAAAGAATGAAAAATAATAAAAAAATGTGCAATACTAGCCGTTTGTCCAGTGTACAGTGCGCCAAAACAAGTGATATAATGAGTGAATAACCCCGGCAAGCAATTACACAGCATGCCTGCTAGCAGGCAAAGCTGTGTAATTATTTGCCGGGCAAACAGACATGAGCATGAAGGACGAAAGTCCGGAAAGCGAATGGCTGAGGCGATTTCGGGAGTTCGAAGAACGGAGAAATCGTAGTTATTCACGGAGAAGAAACATGAGCATGAAGGACGAAAGTCCGGAAAGCGAATGACTGAAGCGATTTCGGGAGTTCGAAGAACGGAGAAATCGTAGTTATTCACGGAGAAGAAATAAGCGGATGACAGCATGCCTGCTAGCAGGCAAAGCTGTGTAATTATTTACACTATATAAAAATTACGAAAGGAACAGCGGTTATGAACGGAAATCCATCAATAGAAAAAGGCGACTATATCAAACCGAAAAAAGCCTGGCGGTTGTTGAAGACGGCAGACGATGAGAACGTAACCGCATATATATTTGGAGTCAGCGGAACCGGAAAAAGTGAGTTGATCACCCATTATCTGGGTAAGAGAAAATACAACCTGTTCCATGCAGGAGAAATAACGGCAGAGGACCTTGAGATCCCGGAGGAAACAGCCAGAAAGATTGTTGTGATCGATGATATACATGAGCTTACATGGGAAGAAGATGATGAACTCCGAAACGCAATTTTTAATTTAATTATAAGAGAGGATATCTGGATGATCCTGGCAGGCAGATGTCCTGTTCCCCCATGGCTTTCAACACTGCGCTTCCGGGAAGGATTTTATATTATAGATGAAAGCATGCTTATTATGGATATGCCGTCAATCTTGAAATATATAGAACTGACACAGATGGTTCTGACTGAAGAGCAGAAGAAGCGACTGGCAAGAGAAACCTATGGTATGCCATTTGCATTAAGCGTAGCAACAACCATGTACTACGAACTGGGATATGAAAATGGATTGTCCGATCCGGAGTACGACGAGTACTCAAGAAAAGTAACAGAGCAGATGTGGAATTATCTGGAGTTCCATGTATACGATAATTGGGATATCCAGATGCAGGATTTTCTGATGAAAATATCGATCGTAGATACATTTACCATACGGCTGGCTGAGATGATCACGGGAGCGAATGATGCAGAGAATCTGATCGAGCATGCAAGATGGATGGGTAATTTCTTAGATGAACAGATGGGAGCAAACGGAGAAAAAATCTATAAGCTTCGAGATCATATGCGGTTATCCATGTTGCGCAGAATGAACAGAAAATATACAAAAGAACAGATAAAAAATGTATATGAAAATGCAGGATTGTTTTATCAGTTAGCAGGCAGACCTTTACAGGCACTTGAAATGTACGAGAAAGCAGACGCGATGGAACGAATGGTATCTATTCTGATCGATAATGCAAGAAAATCAGCAAACAGTGCGTATTATTATGAATTGAAGAAATATTATCTTGCGTTGTCGGAGGAGATCGTGAAGAAAAGTCCGGAGCTTATGTGTGGCATGAGTATGCTGCAATCGCTGTTGTTGAATCCGGAGGAAAGTGAACGCTGGTATTCGGAGCTGCAGGCATTTGCAGACAGTCATCAGGGCAGTATTCGAAAGGTAGCAAAGAATAATCTGCTGTATCTGGAGATCGGATTGCCTCATAGAGGTTCAGCAGATATGATAAGTATTATGAAGAATGCATATCGACTGGTATTTGACAGGCAGGCGACATTGGGCGAATTTTCAGTTACTTCTAACCAACCGTCTATGATGAATGGAGGGAAAGATTTCTGTGAATGGAGCAGAAGGGATCGCGAACTGGCAGGGAAGATAGGTAAGCTTGTGGAATTTGTTCTTGGCAAATACGGCAAAGGGCTGATCAATCTGGCATTGGCAGAGAGCTTTTTTGAAAAAGGCGAAGACAATTACGAGGTGGCTGTCCTTGCAAATAAAGGTCGTATGCAGGCAGAAGCCGGAGGCAAGATTGAACAGTGCTTTGTAGCTGACGGTATCCTTGCATGGCTTCATATTATAAACGGAAAAGTTCAGGAGGCAGAAGAAGTTCTCCGAAGCTTTTATGAGAAAGCTGAAAAGGAGGGGGCAGTAAAGCTGTTGCCGAACATACAGACATTTCTTGCCCGATGTGCACTGTATAAGGGCGAATGGGCAGAAGTAAACCGGTGGATGGATCAGACGGTAGATGAGAATGTGGAATTTTCAATCTATGACAGATTTATTTATCTTACAAAGGTTCGGGTATACATTCAACGAGGCAAATATGAACAGGCATACAGTTTATTGGTGAAGCTTCAATATTATGCCGAAGTCATGAAACGTACTTATATTCAGATCGAGTGCAGATTACTGATGGCGATCACGATGTATCGTATGGGAAATAAAGCCTGGCGGGAAGAATTGCAGGCAGGGATAAAGGAAGCGGCAGATTATCATTTTGTAAGAGTGATTTCCAGAGAGGGAGCAGCTGTCTATCCGCTGCTTCAAGCATTGCCGTTTGTACCGGAAGAGGTGGAAGATGATCCGAAACTTATAAAAAAGAATCGTCAGTATCATAGACAGGTGATGAAAGAGACAGAGAGTGTTGCAAGATCATATCCGGGATATCTGAAAATGGGAAAGGCAGAAGTCCGGATAAGTGAGACCGGTATCCGTATCATCAAACTTCTGGCAGAGGGATTCTCTAGGATCCAGATTGCGGAGCAGCTTAATATGACGGAGGCAAATGTAAAATATCATATGGCACAGACATATAAAAAACTGGGAGTAAAAGACAAAGCCGGCGCAGTTATGGAAGCGAAGAACAGGAATCTGATCTGATTCTGCATGTCATTTTTGGGGAAACAGCCTCGAAAATGGTAAAGAAATGGTAAAATAATGCAGAAAACAAGACATTTTTGCAAGGTGTATTGCAAATCCTGCGTTATTTATATAAACTAAACTATATATTGGTTTGGGGACAAATACAAAAGGGTTAAGGAGGAAAAAAGCATGGATGAGAAAGAAGTATACGGAAATGAGGTTCGCAAACTTCGTGACAGTATGGGTATGAATCGTAAAAAATTCTGCGATTATTATGGAATCCCATATCGTACCGTGCAGGATTGGGAGGCCGGAAAAAGAAAGATGCCGTCCTATGTGCTTCGGATGATGAAGTACGTTGCCGAGAAGGAACAGATGATAAGAGTATCATAAAGTTCCGATTAAAATGAAATGATCTGTATACAAGGGCAGTCAGAAAATGACAGACTTGTATGCAGATCATTTTTGCGTTATAAGAAGTAAGATGTTTTGCGGGTTTTGTTTGGAAGTACAGGAGTGGCAGATGCCATTTGGCTCTTGTGGCGGCATACCATTGAATTCTGATGGATGTCCATATATAATGGTGTGGAAAAAACGCCTAATGATAGACAAAGGCAGACTGTAGCACATAGGCCGAATTTGGAAACGGACAAGGAGATAAACAGATTTTTATGAGATTGAAAGAATATATACAGACAAAACGAATCATTGCAGACGGAGCATTTGGTACTTATTACATGTCATTATATGGAGATGGAAGTAAGCCGGAAAAAGGGCTTGCGATTTCAAATCTTCCGGAGCTTGCGAATATAACAGCACCGGAGCGGGTCATTGGCATCCACACCGAATACATAGAAGCGGGAGCACAGCTTATCCGCACGAATACATTTGCATCAAACACAAAGAGCCTTTTAAGTGATACAGAAGCGGTAAAAGAGAATATCCGGGCGGCAGTTACATGCGCGAAGGCAGCGGCAGAAAAGGCGGAGCATGAGATTTATATTGCAGGAGATATCGGCCCGATCCCCGCCGAGGGTGTACCGCATTCCGATAACCTGACGAAGGAATATATCATGATCGGAGAGACATTTATCGAGCAGGGAATCGACATTCTGTTATTTGAGACATTTCCGGAACTGGAAACGATTCTCCCGGCGATCGCATATCTGAAAGAGACACATGACTGTACGATTCTGGTACATTTCAGTGTCAATCAGTTCGGCTATAGCAATACAGGCCTGTCTGCGAAACGACTGATCGCGGATGCAGAGGCATGCAGATATATAGATGGCACCGGCTTAAACTGTGGTGTCGGACCGGGCCATATGAAGAAGCTGATCCGGAAGATATCGGCAGACGATGCTACATTCCTTTCGGTATTCCCGAACTCCGGTTATCCGAAATATCTGAATAACCGTCTGACCTTTACGGATAATGCAGAATATTTTGCGGAGAAAATATCAGAGATCGCAGAGTCAGGCATCTGCATCTTCGGTGGATGCTGTGGAACAACACCGGATTATATTCGGAAGATAGCAGCAGGGATATCACTGGATTATCCGGTTGGCAGCAGGGAAACAGTGGCAGAGGTAACTGTATCTTCGGAGAAACCGGCATATGGTTTCATGGAGCGTCGGGTGAAGGATCCGTCCCATAAGCTGGTTGCAGTCGAACTGGTTCCTCCGTTAAATGCAGATGATGAGAAGTTACTCGATGCAGCGCATATATTAAAGAATGCAGAAGTCGATGTCGTGACTTTCCCGGATTCTCCATCGGGAAGAACCAGAGCCGATTCGGTATTGATGGCAGAGAAGATAAGACTTGAGACAGGACTGTGCGTTATGCCGCATATTTGCTGCAGAGATAAGAATGCGATCGCGATCCGTTCCACGATACTTGGAGCAAGTCTGAACCATATCACGAATTTCCTTTTGCTGACAGGTGATCCGGTTCCCGTATTATTCCGTCAGACGACAAAGAGCGTGTTCAATTTCGACTCTGTAGGAATGATGAAGATCGTTCAGGAAATGAACAGTGATACATTTAGCGAGCACCCGGTTACATATGGCGGTGCAATCAATCATAACCGGATGAATACAAAGGCAGAGACAGAACGAATCCGAAGAAAGATGGCGGCAGGAGCAACATTTTTTATGACCCAGCCGATCTTTTCGGCAGAGCAGGCAGAGATTATAAGGCAGATGAAGAAAGAGACCGGAGCTACGATCCTTGTCGGACTGATGCCGCTTGTCAGCAGGAAAAATGCTGTCTTTATGAAGAATGAAATGACGGGTATCGAGATACCGGATTCAGTTATAGATCGTTACAGAGAGGATATGAACAGAGAAGAAGGAGAAAATTGTGGTATCCGGCTTGCCAGAGAATTCATGGCAATGACCGATGATTTTGCAGACGGATATTATTTTTCATTCCCATTTAACCGCGTTCATATGTTGAAAAAGATATTAGGATAATGATAGAAGTACGCCATTGCTAAGAATTTAGATGGTGGAAAGCTTACATGACAGATAAGACAGAAACAGAGGGATACAGATGAAGTCAGAAACGAAAAAAGGCACTCTGATGACAGAGGGAAGCATCGTAAAAAATATATTATTTTTTGCAATTCCACTAATATTAGGAAATCTGCTGCAACAGTTGTATAACACAGCAGATTCGATCATCGTTGGTAATTTTGTAGGAAAGAATGCACTTGCGGCAGTCGGCTCCAGTACATCGGTGATTTACCTGCTGATCGCATTCAGTCAGGGCGCTTCCGTAGGTGCAGGTGTTGTAGTTTCCCAGTATCTGGGCGCAAAGAAGAAAAAAGAGACAGAGGATGCTGTTCATACAGCCCTTGCGATATCTGTTATATTAGGCGTGATCCTTACGATCGGTGGTGTTCTGTTCAGCCGCAGACTTCTTTTGTGGATGCATACCCCGGAAGAAGTATTTGACGGCGCAGTTCTCTATCTGCAGATTTATTCTGGTGGACTGTTATTCAATGTTCTATATAACATGGCAGCAGGCATCCTGAACGCAGGTGGTAATTCGAAGCGTTCACTGATCTACCTTGCGTATGCATCGGTTACAAATATCATCCTCGATCTGGTTCTGATCCGGGGCTTTGGCATGGGTGTAGAAGGCGCTGCGATCGCAACAGATATCAGTCAGGTGGTATCAAGTGTTCTTGCGACCGGTTATCTGATACGCGTAAAAGCAGATTACAGAGTTTCTCTGAGAAAGATAAAGATACATAGACAGATGGCAGGACGTATCGTGAAGATCGGACTTCCAACCGGAATCCAGAATATGGTCATTTCCCTGTCAAATATCCTTGTGCAGTCCAGTGTGAACGGATTCGGAGCAGATGCGGTAGCGGGATTTGGCGCATATCTGAAGATCGACGGCTTCAATATCCTTCCGGTTATGAGTATCAGCATGGCAGTTACGACATTTACCGGACAGAATTATGGAGCCGGAAAGATAGACCGGGTAAAGAAAGGCATGTGGGTGACGATCGCGATGGGATTGATCTATACGATCACCACAGGAATCCTGCTTCTGGTATTTTCAGACCCGTTGATGCGGTTATTCACAAATGATGATGCAGTCGTCGCATACGGAGAACTGGCGATGAAGTACTTCTGCCCGTTTTATTTCATTTTAAGTATCATGCACGGTCTGGCAGGAACCATCCGGGGGGCAGGAAAGAGTGTACCGCCAATGGTCGTACTGCTGACATCTTTATGTCTGTTCCGTATCGTGTGGATTCAGTTTATCCTTCCTACTTTCCATGATATTGACGGAATTTTTGTCTTATATCCGGTCTCATGGGCGTTCGGAGCGGTTCTTATGGTGCTCTATGCATGGAAGGGAAAATGGCTGCCTGCGGGCATAACAGATAAGCAATCAGCTTAAATTAATAAATTAACTTAATCCTTGGCAAAATTTAATAAATATAACCCTGCCGTTTTGTTGACTTTTTTATGATAATGGCGTATGATGTGGTGAACTGGAACGTTTATGCCCTGGGGGTAGTCTGTTCATTTTAATAATCTGTAGAGTTGTACAGAGAGAAAGAATATTTAATGTAGGAGGAAGAAAGATGAATCAAATGAAACGAAGTAAAATTGTGGCATTTTTACTTGCATTTGTATTAGTTATCAATACATTATTTGTTAATTTTTCAGGTGCAGTATTTGCCGATGATGATAGTATGACGATAACCAATCTGGTCGTTGAATACTATGATGAAGCAGCGGGGGCGTACAAGCCGTTAACTAGCGGAATAACGCTGAATGACCAGACGAAGGTGAGGATTAATTTCAACTGGCAGTTCCCGAATTCCTCAATGACAACAGCGGGAGGAGATTACATAACGAAGATCGATCTGGGCATTGATAATATCAGTATGGACAGTATCACAAATGTTCCGTTTAATGATACGACCAATACAGAGATGGGTAAATACAGTATAAACGGTAGCGAGTTCACACTTGTTATTAATAAGGATTATTATGATAACTATTCCAACCGTTCAGGAAAGGCAAGCCTGGATGGTGTGGTTTCGGTTAATAACGATGATAATAAAGCAAGCACGGATGCGACGATCGCTGTCAGCGGTAATAAATTTGACATTCATGTTGTATTTAATCAGGCAGAAAGTAATCTTGAAGTAGCGAAGAAGACTGTAGGTAAAGCAACTCTGAATGCTGACGGAACATTAAACCAGACATATCAGGTTGATATTACATGTAAGGATGACAATATTTCGGATCTTGTATTAAGTGATGAGGCTGGATCTGCATTATCCGGTGCCACAAATTTTGTTTATAATGGTACAACCTATGGTTCTCTGGCAGAACTGAGTACAGCCATTGGTTCAACAATGACAAAGAATCAGAAAATCAGCTTTACATATGATATGAAGGCTGATGCATCTGTTTTGGAACAGGGTACAAACCATTATACAGGAAGCGAGTCAAATAAATTCAAGACAGAATATACGACAAACAAAGGAAATCCTAAAACATCAGACAGTAATAGTGTTAATCTGGATCTTGATATGCCATCTGTTTCAAAGAACGGTACATATGACAGCACAACGGGAAAGGTTACTTGGAAGATAACTGTTACACCGGGAGTCGTTGGATGGGATAAGGTTGATATGTCCGGGGTTACAGATAAAGTGACAGAAATGCTTGGGGGTACTGCTCTCGGAGCATCTAAGGATATATCCTTTACCAAGAGTGATTTTACAACTACCGATAATAAGACATACACATATGAATATACAACAGATGTGTCGGCTGACGCACAGAGTTCTTCATCAAAGGTTACCGCACAGAACGATGTAACAAATATTCAATTTGATGGACACAAGTACAACACTTCTGCCGAAGTGGGAATTACAGAGTCAAACTGGGCAAAGAAATCTTATGCATCTTACGATGAAGCTTCAAAGATTCTGACATGGAAGATAGATGTGGATATACCAACAGGCGAAAATATTACAGATGTTGCGGTAAATGATAGTCTGTACGGTGCTTCAGGAAATCATGACTTCAATATCGGCAATCTGGAAGTTACACTGACTGATAACACCCATACAGATGCAACTATCCTGAAGTACACAGAAAAGAGTAACCAGCAGATGGATTCTGATGTACTGGAGACCACATATACAGACTTTAATAAACAAAATAATCTTACATTTAAGGATTCATATATTGCATCATTGCAGGCAAGCGGCTCTGCACATATGACATTGACCTTTAAGACTCACATAACAGATGAAGATCCAATAGGAACATATTCAAACAAAGGTGAAGTTCGATATAAGAGTAATGGAAAACAGGGTGTGATACCGGTATCTGCAGATTATAAATTCAAGGCTGTCAGCATTACGGATAAGAGAGCATTTTTTGCCGACGACGACAAAGAAACCATCCAATACAATGTATGGGTTGATTTCTCAAAGGACGATTCTATAACTCCGGAGGTTGGAAAGCAGATAATCTTTACAGATGAGATGCCGGACAACATGGTGCTGAAATCAGTTGATTATCTGGGTGCAGGACAGGTTGATGGCTGGTTTGATAACCATAATAACTATCAGAGCTCGCAGCTTGGTGTTACGGATACATCTGCAGAAGACGGAAAAGTTGTCTTTACTGTAACTTTATCACAGGAGATGATCGATAATATCAATAATGCTGCGCCGAACCAACGTGGTATATATGTCACATATACAGCCAAGGTAAAGGATGGAATGAAATTCCACAAGGGCGGAACTACTACATTTAAGAACAAGGTATCAGCTACTTATGACGGAACAAGTGTGGGAAAGAAGACGGTGTCGTCACAGCTGACACCGGGAAAACTTGTAGACAAACAGATGGAATATAATACCAGCAAGAGCGTTGATAAAATATTCTATACCGTTGATATTAATAAATGTGGATATGATCTGGCATCAGGTACAGATGTTCTTACTTGTGAGGATGATATGGGTACCAGCCTGATCCTTGATCCATCTACAGTCAAGATCAAGCAGATTGATGATGACGGAAATTCATCGGAGTGCAGTTCAGCGTCATTTTCGTATGATAAGCTGAATAACCGCATTACATTTAAGATTCCTGATGAAACACATATCCAGATCACATATACAGTAAAGCTGGCTCTTTATGGTGATGGAACTGCTGCGGATTCAGACAAGATTACATTTGAAAACAGTGGTAATACATTTACAGTGAAAGGCGTAGAAACTGTTGATACAAAGGATCAGGTTTCCAGATATAATTACGCATATTCATCAAAGGTACAGGGTGCCGGTGATACCGGATCTATAACATTGTTAAAGTATTACAGAGGAACCGATGGTAATATGAAACCATTGGGAGGATCCTCCTTTAAGATATACAGAGCAACATATGATGAAGCAACCGGATTATATACATATGACAGCAGTGCCACTCCGGAAAAGGAGAAGACACTGAGAGATGATGAGACGGAGTGGGTAATTGACAATCTCCGACTCGATATTGTATATGCATTGGTTGAGACAGGATCTCAGCTTGGATATAAGGTGAATCCGGATCCTATGTATTTTGTACTTCCGGGTGACGATTATAAGAAGGTACAGCAGACCTCCCAGTTGGAGAGGATTGTAACCAGCAGTTACCTGAGATATAACAACGAAAAAGGTAGTTTTCAGATAAAGAAGACTATAGATGGATCAACGAAAAATCTACAGAAGTATGAGGCGTTTACATTTGAACTTCAGGAGATAAATAAACCAAGTATCAGTTCTGTAAATGGTCAGAAAGAGATCACATATACAGACAAGACGTCTGGTGTAAACCAGCAGATTACGTCAAGCACTGCGACCGGTATTGGTGATTTCAATGTAATAGATTACACAGCCTCGGATATAGGAAAAGAATTTTATTACAAGATATCTGAGAAGAAAGGATCAAATTCGAATATTGCATACGATACATCCTTCTATGTTGCAACCGTAAGCGTGAAGCAGGATGCTACCACAGGAGAGATTTATTCAGATATAAACAGTATAGATAAGTATTCGGAAGATGGAATATTAATAGGTAATACTATTCCGGAAATGATCAGTTTCAATAATTCGGCAGATATGAGTGGCAGCCTGACTCTGACAAAGACAGTAAGTGGAGATAAGACATTTGCTGATGTTAAGGATGGTTTGAGCTTTGAAATAAAAGGACCGGGAAGCTACAGTGCAACCATAAAGGGCAAAGACCTGGATGCAACAACCAGAACAAAGACCCTTACTGGTCTTGTGCCGGGTCAATATACGATAACCGAGACAATAACGGATATTACAGGATTTAAGCATTCTACTAAATATACGGTTGGAAGTGGAAGCGAAAAAACCGGTAAAGTAGCAACTGCAACTGTAGAGGCAAAAAAGAATACAGAGGTAGACTTTGTTAATACCTATACAAAGAAGGCAGGAAGCCTGAAGCTGACAAAGACAGTAAGTGGAGACAAGACGCTTGCGGATGTAGCAGCGGATATCAGCTTTAAGATCACAGGCCCAGACAGCTACAGCAAGACCGTAACCGGAGCAGAACTGTTAACAGCAGGCGGCAGTGTACAGATTGATGGCCTTGCAGTAGGTGACTACACAGTAGTCGAAACTGTAGCAGGAATCACAGGTTATACATTGACAACCAGCCACAAGGTAGGAAGCGGAAGCAAAGTTGACGGAAAGACAGCAACGGCAGCTGTAACAGATGGAGCAACCAGCAACATAGAGTTTGTAAACAATTACAAGAAGCAGGTCGGCAGCCTGAAACTGACAAAGACAGTAAGTGGAGATAAGACACTCACAGATGTAGCATCAGATATCAGCTTTGAGATCACAGGCCCAGACAGCTACAGTAAGACCGTAACCGGAGCAGAACTGTTAACAGCAGGCGGCAGTGTACAGATTGATGGCCTTGCAGTAGGTGACTACACAGTAGTCGAAACTGTAGCAGGAATCACAGGTTATACATTGACAACCAGCCACAAGGTAGGAAGCGGAAGCAAAGTTGATGGCAAGACAGCAACAGCAGCCGTACCAAACGGCGGAACAGCAGAAGTAGCATTTACAAACAACTACAAGAAGCAGGTCGGCAGCCTGAAACTGACAAAGATAGTAAGTGGAGACAAGACACTCACAGATGTAGCAGCGGATATCAGCTTTAAGATCACAGGCCCAGACAGCTACAGCAAGACCGTAACCGGAGTAGAACTGTTAACAGCAGGCGGCAGTGTACAGATTGATGGCCTTGCAGTAGGTGACTACACAGTAGTCGAAACTGTAGCAGGAATCACAGGTTATACATTGACAACCAGCCACAAGGTAGGAAGCGGAAGCAAAGTTGATGGCAAGACAGCAACAGCAGCCGTACCAAACGGCGGAACAGCAGAAGTAGCATTTACAAACAACTACAAGAAGCAGGTCGGCAGCCTGAAACTGACAAAGATAGTAAGTGGAGACAAGACACTCACAGATGTAGCAGCGGATATCAGCTTTAAGATCACAGGCCCAGACAGCTACAGCAAGACCGTAACCGGAGTAGAACTGTTAACAGCAGGCGGCAGTGTACAGATTGATGGCCTTGCAGTAGGTGATTACACAGTAGTCGAAACTGTAGCAGGAATCACAGGTTATACATTGACAACCAGCCATAAGGTAGGAAGCGGAAGCAAAGTTGACGGCAAGACAGCAACAGCAGCCGTACCAAATGGCGGAACAGCAGAAGTAGCATTTACAAACAACTACAAGAAGCAGGTCGGCAGCCTGAAGCTGACAAAGACAGTAAGTGGAGACAAGACACTCACAGATGTAGCATCAGATATCAGCTTTAAGATCACAGGCCCAGACAGCTACAGTAAGACCGTAACCGGAGCAGAACTGTTAACAGCAGGCGGCAGTGTACAGATTGATGGCCTTGCAGTAGGTGATTACACAGTAGTCGAAACTGTAGCAGGAATCACAGGTTATACATTGACAACCAGCCATAAGGTAGGAAGCGGAAGCAAAGTTGACGGAAAGACAGCAACGGCAGCTGTAACAGATGGAGCAACCAGCAACATAGAGTTTGTAAACAATTATGCGAAGAATCCGGGAAGTCTGAAACTGACAAAGACAGTAAGTGGAGACAAGACGCTTGCGGATGTAGCAGCGGATATCAGCTTTGAGATCGCCGGATCAAACGGATATAGCAAGACGATAGCCGGAACAGAACTGGATGCAAGCGGAAGTTATACGATTGATAATCTTGCAAAAGGAACATATACGGTGACAGAGACTGTGACCGGATCAACAGGTTATACAGTCACTACTACTTACAAAGTAGATGGTGGAAGTACAGAAGCCGGAGCAACAGCAACAGCAGCCGTACCAAATGGCGGAACAGCAGAAGTAGCATTTACAAACAACTACAAGAAGCAGGTCGGCAGCCTGAAGCTGACAAAGACAGTAAGTGGAGACAAGACACTCACAGATGTAGCATCAGATATCAGCTTTAAGATCACAGGCCCAGACAGCTACAGTAAGACCGTAACCGGAGCAGAACTGTTAACAGCAGGCGGCAGTGTACAGATTGATGGCCTTGCAGTAGGTGATTACACAGTAGTCGAAACTGTAGCAGGAATCACAGGTTATACATTGACAACCAGCCATAAGGTAGGAAGCGGAAGCAAAGTTGACGGCAAGACAGCAACAGCAGCCGTACCAAATGGCGGAACAGCAGAAGTAGCATTTACAAACAACTACAAGAAGCAGGTCGGCAGCCTGAAGCTGACAAAGACAGTAAGTGGAGACAAGACACTCACAGATGTAGCATCAGATATCAGCTTTAAGATCACAGGCCCAGACAGCTACAGTAAGACCGTAACCGGAGCAGAACTGTTAACAGCAGGCGGCAGTGTACAGATTGATGGCCTTGCAGTAGGTGACTACACAGTAGTCGAAACTGTAGCAGGAATCACAGGTTATACATTGACAACCAGCCACAAGGTAGGAAGCGGAAGCAAAGTTGACGGAAAGACAGCAACGGCAGCTGTAACAGATGGAGCAACTAGCAACGTAGAGTTTATAAACAATTATGCAGAGAATCCGGGAAGCCTGAAGCTGACAAAGACAGTAACAGGAGATAGAAGCTTTGCAGATGTAAAAGGAACTATTAGCTTTGAGATCGCCGGACCAAATGGCTACAGTGAGACAGTATCAGGAACACAACTTGATACAAGCGGTAGTTACACGATCGATAATCTTGCAAAAGGAACTTATACGGTGAAAGAGACGACTACCGGACCAAACGGCTATACAGTCACTACTACTTACAAAGTAGATGGTGGAAGTACAGAAGCCGGAGCAACAGCAACAGCAGCCGTACCAAATGGCGGAACAGCAGAAGTAGCATTTACAAACAACTACAAGAAGCAGGTCGGCAGCCTGAAACTGACAAAGACAGTAAGTGGAGACAAGACGCTTGCGGATGTAGCAGCGGATATCAGCTTTAAGATCACAGGCCCAGACAGCTACAGCAAGACCGTAACCGGAGCAGAACTGTTAACAGCAGGCGGCAGTGTACAGATTGATGGCCTTGCAGTAGGTGACTACACAGTAGTCGAAACTGTAGCGGGAATCACAGGTTATACATTGACAACCAGCCACAAGGTAGGAAGCGGAAGCAAAGTTGACGGAAAGACAGCAACGGCAGCTGTAACAGATGGAGTAACCAGTAACGTAGAGTTTATAAACAATTATGCAGAGAATCCGGGAAGCCTGAAGCTGACAAAGACAGTAACAGGAGATAGAAGCTTTGCAGATGTAAAAGGAACTATTAGCTTTGAGATCGCCGGACCAAATGGCTACAGTGAGACAGTATCAGGAACACAACTTGATACAAGCGGTAGTTACACGATCGATAATCTTGCAAAAGGAACTTATACGGTGAAAGAGACGACTACCGGACCAAACGGCTATACAGTCACTACTACTTACAAAGTAGATGGTGGAAGTACAGAAGCCGGAGCAACAGCAACGGCAGCCGTACCAAATGGCGGAACAGCAGAAGTAGCATTTACAAACAACTATAAGAAGCAGGTCGGTAGCCTGAAGCTGACGAAGACAGTAAGTGGAGACAAGACACTCACAGATGTAGCATCAGATATCAGCTTTAAGATCACAGGCCCAGACAGCTACAGTAAGACCGTAACCGGAGCAGAACTGTTAACAGCAGGCGGCAGTGTACAGATTGATGGCCTTGCAGTAGGTGACTACACAGTAGTCGAAACTGTAGCAGGAATCACAGGTTATACATTGACAACCAGCCACAAGGTAGGAAGCGGAACCGAAGATAATGGCGATACAGCAACAGCAACTGTAGCAGATGGAACAACGATCGATGTCGAGTTCATAAACGATTACGCTAGAGAACTTACCTCTGTAACAGTTAAGAAGATATGGAACGATAATAACAATAAAGCCAATAAACGTGCACCATTTGTAAGCGTACAGCTTTATGCAGGAACAGCCGTTTCTGGTGTAGCAGCTCGGTTGGATGAGAATAATTCATGGACGCATACATGGACAAATCTTCCAAAGTATGATGATGCCGGACAGTTAATCTCATATAGCGTCAAGGAATTAAATGTACCGGCTGAATATACAGACAGCGTAACGACAGATCCTGTAACAGGCGAGATAACGATTACAAATACAAGAGTTGGAACTAAGGGCAAACTTGTACTTACAAAGATGGTTGTTGGTTCTGTAGATAAGACTACAGCAGCTAGCGCGATCGAGTTCAAGATTACAGATGAAGCCGGAAATGTCGAGACATATTCATTGAATGATTTCAAGTATGATGTGACTACAAAGCAGTATACATTGGAACTTGAAAAACCTGCTGGCAAATATACAGTAGAAGAAACCAAGTATGATATCGATGGATATGAGACTAAGAGCATCAAGTATGCGATTGGTACAGGACTTCAGAAGGATGGTAAGACAGTAGATGTTCAGGTAGAGATAGATGAGACAGTAGATGTAACATTTGTGGATACCTACGATGAGACCACAACTACAGAGACAACCACCGAAGATACTTCTGAGACGACAACTACAGAAAAGACTACGGAAGTTACATCTGAGAAAACGACTGAGGTAACATCGGAAGATACAACCGAAGTTACATCAGAGAAGACAACCGAAGTAACAACTACAGAGACAACAACAGAAACGACGACAGAGGAGACAGTAGATAAGCCAAAGACAGGTGATGATTCACCGATAGCTTTCCTTCTCATTATGATGTCAGTATCACTTGCAGGAGCAGGAACTGTTGTCTATAAGAAACGTAAGAATCAGAAATAATATCTGATAGCAAACAAAATTAAGACGCCGGACTGTCATAATTGACAGCCCGGCGTCTTTCGATAAGATTATCATATATATAAATAAGACAAGCCTGTCTGTGATGATGGCTGCTGTGATCAGTAATGACATTCATGTAGTTTCGTAATGAGATACACTCTAGCTGTCAGCATCAAGCCCTTGTTTGAACCCGTAAGGGTGAGTTGGGGCGACTGCTGACAAATAAGCGGGTGTATCGAATAGAAACTAAATGAGTCATAACTGATCACAGTAAGCCGTTATTACAGATAGGCTTTTATATATGGTGATGTTATGCGAATATCTTATCAACAGGCTTTGCGACATACATAATGGTAAGCATCAGCGTGCAGGCAGCCCAGATGATAGGTTCGGTGATCGCTACGCCCAGATATCCGAGGGCAGGTGCCAAGAACATAACAGCAAGGATCTTTCCGACCATTTCGATCGTACTGGAAAGCACGGGAACAATCTTTCTTCCCATACCCTGCATAGCACAGCGAAGTACGAACAATGGTCCGAGTACATAGAAACAGCACATGCTGATTCGGATATACATAACAGCTGGATCGATTACAGCTGCGTCGCTTGTTCCGGCAACCAGACGGAGCAGAAGCGGAGCGGTTGGGAAACCGACCAGAATAATAAGTGTGGTTGCGATCGTATTTATAAGGATGCCGGCACGGATACCGGATTTTACACGGTCGATCCTTTTGGCACCGATGTTCTGACTGACAAAGGTTGTAACTGCGTTTCCGATAATATAGAGAGCTACATCGAGGATATCGAAGATCTTTCTTGCTGCGGTATGTGCAGTAATGATATTTGTACCTAGTTTATTGATAGAACTCTGTAAGGTAACAGTACCTATATTTACGATACAGCTCATGAATCCCATGGCGAGAGCGGATTGTACCAGATCGCTGAAATCTGTATGGTCAACTCTGTATTCATCTTTTTTGGGGATCAGGAAGTCACATTTTGTGAAGATGTATATAAAACATGCAACACCGGCAACTGCCTGCGAGATAACTGTAGCGATAGCTGCTCCAGCAACACCTGAATGGAAGCCCTGGATAAATAACAGATCCAGTCCGATGTTCAGCACAACTGCGATGCCAAGGAAGATCAATGGGGTCTTGCTGTCACCGACAGCACGTAGCAGATTTGCACCAAAATTATAAATTGCTGAAAAGATAAGTCCTGCTAAAATGTATTTGACGTACTTGTCAGCCATATGTATAATTTCCTCAGGTGTACCAAGAAGCACCAGGAGGTCATATATAAACAGAAGTCCAACGATCGTAAGAACGATGGAAGTAACAAAGGTGAGGATTGCTGAGACACCGATACATTTTCGCATGTTTTTCTGATCCTGAGCACCGAAATACCGGGCTATCGGGATCGATAAGCCGAGCGTGGCGCTGTTCAGAAATCCGATCAGTGTATTCGAGATAACACTGGTTGCTCCGACGGCTGCAAGCGCATCGGGATTGATACAGTTTCCGACAATGGCAGAATCACAGAAGCTGTAGAACTGCTGTGCGATCTGTCCGAGAATCATTGGAAGGGCATAGAGCCATATTACTTTTATTGGTTTTCCTTCGGTTAAATCTTTCATATTATATAACTTGCAGAACGCCATCAGACGCTGCTTTCTCCTTTCGTACTATTGAATTATATACATTTTTGGGAAAGTGTAAAGAGAAGTAAACATAAAAAAAGGTACAGAAAATTTACAATCAGATTTGGTGAAAATGACAGATTGTGGAAGAAAATGAAAATTGCTGCATGAAAATGGATAGATATATCATGGATTATGCAGTATGATATGTAAGATAAGTTTAGGTTTTATCGGAAATAATGTATGTTAGAATAAAAAGTTAGAAGGATTGGATACGAATGAAAAAAGATAATCAGAAAGATGAAAAGATATCTAATAAAGAAGAAAGTAGTCGGCAGAGATTGAAAGGTTTATCCTTTATAAAGGCATTTTTGTTTTTTGCTGTTTATATAGCAATATTGGTCTTGGTAGGGGTGCAGGCGGTATCCAGATCCGGGGAGACAAATAAAAAGAAGATTTCCATATATAAAGAAGCAACGCCGACGGATGCAGATACCGATATAGAAGGTGTGACAAAAAATGAGAAAGAAAATACAAAAGATCATCTGGAACTTGCTCAGCCGGCAGAATTAAAGAAGGTAGATGCTGTTTCTGCCGGACAGGACTATAATGGCATAGATCTGAAAGACAATGGAATGCCATATGCCATAAAGATTAATCGTAAAGAGAATATTGTTACAGTATACAGTCTGGATTCGGATGGTTTTTATACAGTTCCGGTTAAGGCATTTCGATGTTCGGTATCACTGGATGATACGACACCGGCAGGCTTATTCACAACAACAGAGAAGCGGTTGGAATGGGCGATCCTGCAAGGAAATGTATACGGACAGTATGCTTACCAGATTCATGAGGGAATTTATTTCCATTCCGTTCCTTATACAGAAAAGGGAAGCGATAAACTTGAGACATGGGAATATAATAAGCTCGGAGAAGGGGCATCGCTTGGATGTATCCGTATGTGTGTGGCGGATGTGAAATGGATCTATGAGAATTGTATGCCGGGAACACAGGTATACTTATTCGACAGTGATTATCCGGGACCGCTTGGCAGACCACAGCAGCCATATGTTTTTACTGAGACAGATGATACTGGCTGGGATCCGACAGATACGACGCCGGGCAATCCGTTTGCCGGAACGGCGGCGATATATGGAGCGGTAAGCCATAGCATTGAAGTGGGAGAGCCGTTTGACAGTAAGACAGGTGTTCTTGCATTTTCATCAGATATGGAGAATGTAACGGATCGGCTCATGGTAGAAGGAACAGTAGACAACCAGACACCGGGTGAATATAAATTATCTTATTACTTTTATGATAATGGAAAGAAAATATTACGGGATATCTATATTACGGTCAAGGACACGGAACCTCCTGTTATTACGGAAGCACCGGATGAACTGCACCTGAGAGGTTATCATGGGGATGCAGATGAACTGGCAGCTTTGATCGCGCGAAATGTTACAGCCTTTGACAGTGATAAGAAGATCATCTCATACGATGTGATCCCACAGACGGAGGAAGTCGGGGTAGACGATGACCGGACAACAGAGAATCCGGTTCTTGTGATAGACCTGACAGGTGTACAGGAGACACCGGGAACCTATGAAGTATCCTGTTATGCAAAAGATACCGCAGATAATCGATCAGCCGTGTGGAAGATAACGATTGCTTTAGAGGAATAGAGAAGGACAGCAGAAAGCTGAAAAAGAAGAGAGGTTAGAAGTTGGATATTCGATCAGAAAATGATAAAAAAAGCGGTTATGAAGTGCAGATGGAAGCAGAAGAACGAGTGATCGTATTTGCAGTAACCACCGGTGGAGTATCGGTAGAGGATACAGAGAAATCACTGGATGAACTGGAGGAACTTCTGGAAACCGCAGGGGCAGCTACAGTCGGAAGACTAATCCAGAGTCTGGATCGTGCAACAAGTGATCTATATCTTGGCAGTGGTAAGGTAGAAGAACTGCGAAGCATGGTCGCTATGTATGATGCGACAGGCGTCGTCTGTGATGACGAGTTATCACCGGCACAGTTGATGAACCTTCAGGATGCACTTAATATAAAAGTAATGGACAGAACGATGGTTATTCTGGATATATTTGCCGCACATGCCGGAAGCTATGAAGGAAAGCTGCAGGTAGAGCTGGCACAGCTCAGATTCCGGGCGACCAGACTGGTAGGTATGCGTGATTCCCTGTCGAGACTTGGTGGAGGAATCGGAACCAGAGGTCCCGGTGAGAAGAAGCTGGAGATCGACCGTCGAGTGATAAGAGACAGGATCTCGAAGCTGAAAGCGGATCTTCGTCAGGTAGAAGGCAGACGGACAGAACAGAGAAAGCAGCGGAACAGGACGGGGATTCCGGTTGTAAGTATTGTAGGATATACAAATGCCGGCAAGTCAACTCTGTTAAATAAGCTGACGGGCGCAGGTGTTTTGGAAGAAGATAAGTTATTTGCAACGCTTGATCCGGCAACGAGAAATGCTGTACTTCCCGCCGGACAGCAGGTGCTGTTCACGGATACGGTAGGATTTATCCGCAAGCTGCCACACCATCTGGTGGAGGCATTCAAGTCGACACTTGAGGAGGCGAAGTACAGTGATGTAATCCTCCATGTTGTGGATGCGTCCGACCCGAACTGGGATCGGAATATGGAGACGGTCTATGCGACACTCAGACAGTTAAATGTAGATGAGGAAAAGGATCATCCGATCATTACAGTGTTCAACAAGATTGACAAACTGCCGGAGGGTGGGGATATATCGATGATCAAGGACCTTCGCGCGGATCGTATGGTATATTTGTCAGCAAAGACCGGTGCTGGAATCGATGATCTGCTGGTACAGGTTGAAGAAGTTCTGCGGGAGCAGAAGACATATATCCGGCATACATTTGCTTATCAGGATGCGGGGAAACCGGGGCTGATAAGGAAATATGGCGAAGTTCTGACGGAAGAATATCTGGAGGACGGAATCTTTGTTGAAGCATATGTTCCAAAGAGCCTGATCGGTCAGCTTGGTTTGGATAAAAATCTTTGACAAATCCTCTGTTTTCTACTAATGTAGGAATTGTCGGAGTTAATATAGAATAAACATGAAAACGAAGCAGATGGATGATCTGCTATATATTCATCAGAACGAAAGGAAAATGAGATGAACGAAAATAATATGAATCAGGGATTCCCGGAGAATCCGAATGGTGCTGATGGCGGTATGAACGATCAGACACCGGAAAACAATATGCCATATGGTT
>NZ_DS480320.1:0-51020 GCF_000154245.1 Clostridium sp. L2-50
TATATTGAATAGAAATTGCAGTACGTCAATATACCATCAGGCTGGTTGTGACCATTGCTCTGCGCTCCTGATATCTTTTTTATTTCAACTTTGGCATATAGTAGAATTTTGTAGTTGTATCTCTGGTCTTATCTTTTACTTCATTTTTCAATTCAAAGCCTGCCTTATCAAATAATTCACTAAATACCGGATGATAATATGCGATCCAGATATCACGGTTTCTTGTCTTCTGACTTTCCTTGATTTTCTCTATAACCTGCTCAAAAACGCTTCTACCAAAAGGATTGTAGAAATAGAAAACATCGAAATCAGCATATCCGTCAAAATCCACAGCATTTGCATTTATCAATCTTACATCCATTTTTAAAATAGACATATTCTTCTTTGCGATACCTAACAAGTGCTTATCCAGATCCAGACCGGCAACCTTGCCATATCCGCTTTCAACCGCACATTTCATACAGATTCCTTTTCCGCATCCTACATCAAGGAATGAACATTCACTTGGATTGACCGGGATGGCCTTCAGCATACGTTTCATGTCTTTCTCATCTGTCATACTGTAGCCATGAAATTCTGCTACATTTTTCTGGATATCTCCGACATAGACCATACTGAAATCGAGACCACGCATTCTTTCTTTTATATAGTTAATTGAAAATCTGATCCATCTCTTAGTGCGCACTCCAAAACTATAGTTACTCATTTTAATTCTCCTTTGTTTTGCTTTTTATTTATCATCCATTTATCCGATCAACATCTTCAGACCGTATAACACCAAAAGGTGAAGCGGGTAAAAAAGATAATATCCATACTGTATCCATTTGCTTTTCTTACCAAGCTTGCCGTTGTACATCAGCAACAATGGGATTGCCAATAACGATACCAGTCTGATCCATGGTATTCCGTGTGAACTTATAACCCAGAACTCTGCAAGGTAACACAACGTAACGATAAAAAACGCTGTATATTTCTTCCGGTTACTATCTCTGAATACACCAAATGCCATTATCCACAGAACGATAATACAATTCAGATTGCCGGGGAATGACAAAATGCAGCAAATACCGACACCGAACAGTCTTAAGATCAGTGGTATTTCTTTCTTATTAAATATCACTAATGCCAGCAAACCTAAAAACAGACACCACATAATACTTGTCACTTTCCAGAACTCATATGGTGAATATCCAAATGCCAGTGCATGAGGTATATGTGAGATCAAGGTTGCTACAAACAAACGCATCAAATACTTTTTGATATTTGATGTGTGATAGTATCCTTCTACTATCATGAAACACATAACAGGCGCTGTTATTCTTCCTACCGCATACAAGGTCCAATGTAGTGCGTTCTCTGTTGGATAGAACACAATCGTCGCATGCTGTATGACCATGGCTATTACCGCGATCAGTTTCAGGGTATTTGCATTCAATCCGGTATTCTTTTGTAAATTATCTGCTTTCATTTTCTCCTCCGCATTTTTCACTTATATGTTGTAATACTACACATATACAGGAACTTTTCTTCCTGCCATTATACAGTTATAGTTCCTGTTTGTCAATTTAAATAAGAAGTATAATTCCTATATATAGATTACAAGGAGGTAATTCTGTGATAATATCCGATTTTCATGTGATAGGAAACAAACTGCTTCAATTCAGAAAGAAAGTACATTTGACACAGATAGAAGTTGCTGAATTAGCAGGATTGTCAGATCGAACCTATGCTGATATTGAACGTGGAAATGTAAATATGAGACTTGATACTTTGCTGAGAATATGCAGCGTACTTCATATAACGCCAAATGATATTTTGACAGAAGAACCGCCGGCATTTCAAGAATATAAAGATGAGATTCTATCGCAGTTAAATGACAGCCCGCCTAAAGTGCAGGATACCGCACTTAAGCTGCTGAACATCTATATGTCATCTATAGAATAAAAAAATCAGGAGCGTGGGGCTACAGCCGCAACCAGCCTGATGGTATATTGACATTAACGAAAATTTCGTTATGAAATGCATATTGCCGGTAGATACGGGTGCATGTTTGAGTCCGAAGGACGAGTTTGCACAAAAGTATTTACCGGCAATACACATTGAATAGAAATTGTAGTACGTCAATATACCATCAGGCTGGTTGTGGCTGTAGCCCTGCGCTCCTGATATCTTTTTAATTTCCTATAATTAACCATGAAGTCAGAATTCCCAGCAGACGTTCGTCCGGGTGTCCTGTCTCGGTCAGGAAGATCAATCCGATACGTTCATGATCTCTCCTGCTTTCTTCATAGTATTTTTTAATATTGGATACCTTTTCGTCATATGCGACAAATCGGAAGCGTTCTGATGGGTGTTTCTCCAATTCGATATATTCCTGCAGATCTCGAAACCGAGTTTTCTCATCGATGTGGCAGTTTGTATCACCCAGCAGATAAGGAAAGATACAGTTATCACTGAAATCTCCCACCACTCTTTTATCCTTTAAGATTGGCACATGGGAAATATTTCTGTCATTCATGATCCGTATAACCGGCATAACCGGATCATCCAGAGATCGCCATACCAGATCATTAAATGGTACTGCGATATCCATACACCGTACAGGATTCTTGATGCGATCCAGAACCATATCCAGAAGCTCAATCATTTTCTTCCCCGGCTGCACGGCGAATTCCTCATCCAAGCGTTGGTTATGCTGCAGAAGATTTCGAACCTCTCGACAGTAGTTAAGTTCAAATCGAATATCTTTGAACTCACTTCTCTTTTCCAGCTTTGCAACCGCCGAACCATCCGGCGGAAGCTTGAATTCATTGATTGCCGCATTCTCAAGTTCCTTATATTTGTCTAAAAATAACTCTGTATTATCCATACGATACCCCTCCAAAAGAATACTATAGCGTCTCTGCCACCAATGATTATTCCTGTATATTGTAATTGAAGTAGGAATAGCCGCCTATCTCCATCCATGAACCATTGCTCTGGATTGACTGGATCAGATTCTCATCTGCCTCGATTCTGGTGCAGCTGTTATCAGCACCTGCTTCATATACATTATCACTTCCGATCAACACATAACCGGTTGTATCATCTTTTTCCATATAATATACACCGCTGTCTGTTACAGCACTGCTAAATTCCCGGTTATATTCCCTTACCGCCAGCGCCACAGCCCTCTGATCATCTGTAAAATCAAATACACCGATCGTAATCGTCTTGGATGCTGAATTATTTCCCCAGTCAATCACGCGGAGAGTATACTCTGCATATCCGCCTTCACTGGTGTCTATTTCCTGATCGATCGTGAGCTTTTCTGCCAGATTCGGTTCAGAATCATTTACATTATAATATTTCAACAGATCGACCATCTCCCCTTTGAGCACGCCAATTTTCTCAGGTCCCGTTATATCCGGGAAATCATGATCCACAACCTCTATCGTAACTATATTATGTTTCTTTAGCCTGCCGCATCTAACTGTATATTTCACCTTATAAGGTCCGACCTTATCCGGCTGAAAATCAGCTTCATCACATTCTACTGTTGCTTTATCATTTACCGGCTGCACATAATTCTTTATATCAAACGGTGTTCCAAGTGCATATTCACTTCCTATCTTTGTCACCTTCATATAGCGATTCTGCATGATCTTACTGACTGTAAATACCAGAATGATTCCGACAACAACTGCCATTATCACTATAAACTGATTTGCCGTCATGCCTCTGCGTCTTTTTCTACCCGAGGATGGCCGCCTGCCGTTTTTTGCAGTGTTTTGATTTGCTTTCTTTTTTCCTGCTGCATTTGAAACTCGCTTTTTTTCTCCCATTATCATACTGCTCCTTTTCTTTTATACATCAATATCCCTTTGTTTTTAAATCATGAACCAGCTTCACATAAAATTCCCGGACATCAAATCCCGGAATATTTTCCCGGTTTAGATCGATCACATCTCCATGCGAGATTCCACGCTTCCCCTCCACTGTCAGGTATTTGAAATCTGCTCCCCATGGGAATGATTTTTCGCCTACCAGTCCATCATTTGCTCCATCAAAATATTTTACCAATCGATATGTATAATTCAGCGGAAATCTGCCATTTCCTGCCACATTCTGCCTCGAACCAACGCTCTGATATAACACGCCCTGTGCATCATGTAATTTATCATTTAGGGCTTTACATGCCGAAGCTGTCAGATCTTTTACTCCCAACAGAAAATCCGGCGAATCATCGCCCAGTTTTTTAAATACTGCATTATACGCTTTTGCCACGCTCTGCTGCTCTTTTTCCGGAACAATATTTAACAGATAATCTGCAAATTCACATCCCCGGTGCGGTGTATTTATCGTTGTTAGTGATGCAACATACCGATCTGTACCAAGTTCTGATAAGGCATAGCGCATATCCAGACCACCTTTTGAATGTGCGATCACATTTACTTTTTCACAGCCCGTTTCAGTTACGATCTCCCGGATTCTTGCATCCAGCTCCTGCGCACATGCCGGAACCGATGCTGCCGACTGGTGATTGCCATAAAAAAGAACTGCACCATTTGTCTCCAGTTCCTTTGGAATTCTTCCCCAGTAATTTAACAATTTGAAATCCCGGAAGAAGATACCATGCACCAGCAGAATCGGGTATTTTGTTTTGCAGATCTGCTCTTTATTCCGTTCCCGATTCAATCGAACCTTATCATTTTCAAATGAAACCTCTCCTATCGTCAAGCGAAGTATCTTCCCAAGTACGACCAGATTTACAACCGGTATCATGCCACATACAGCTCCGATCCCTCTCCATTTGATACCAAGCTGTTCTGACGTCAGATATATCCGGATCATTCCATTCCAGAACACAACTGCTTCCACAAGAATCGCTGTCAATATATGAAATACCCACATTTTCCCATTTGTCGGTATATATTCAGCCGGAAGAACTTTTGCCATACATAAAACGGTATATATAATTGTAAGCACTGTGGATACACAGAATACAAATAGCTGCATACAGCCGTTTCTGCATTTGCTAAGTCTTGGTGTTTCCAGTTTTCCGCACAATACCGTCGGTATTACACAGACCATCCCCGTAACAAGCCATGGAACAATATCGTACAACACGCTATTATAAACTCTGCCTGACAATACCGTACAGGCAGCAAGCCCGACTGCAAGGCTTCCAAAGACTGTAACAACCGCCAATCTCCCTTTTCTCATGTATATCCTCCGTTTTATACACTCTCCTTTTTTGTAACCATACTAATTATACCAAAGCATGTGCTGCCTTGCTACAATTATTTCATTGCATTCTCTATAAAAAAATGCGATAATGACTTTTAGTATTATCCTATTCACAGGAGGAAATTGAAATGTCAATTAATAATATCGGCCCTTTCACAAAGAGCCATCTGGATATGTGTATCAAAAACAATAGCATTGACGATGCCTTATATGAAAAATATGGTGTAAAACGTAGTCTCCGTGATTTAAACGGTATCGGTATCAATGCCGGAATCACGAATGTCTCTCTCAGTAAATCATTTACAACAGATGAAAACGGCAATCGTGTTCCATGTGCTGGAGAGCTCTACTATCGTGGTTACGAAATTCATGATCTGATCAAAGGATTTTTTCTGGATAATCGTTTTGGTTTTGAGGAATGTACATATCTCCTGTTATTCGGCGTTTTGCCGGATGAAAAGGAGCTTCAGAACTTCAAGCAGGTTTTAAATATCAGTTATGATCTGCCGCATCATTTCATCCAGGATGTGATCATGAAAAGTCCGACTGCCGATATTATTGCAAATATGACAAAGAGTACACTGGCTCTTGGTTCATACGATAAAAAGATGGGTGACAACTCTCTGGAAAATGTATTACAGCAGTGTATCCAGTTGATCAGTATGTTCCCTCGTCTGGCTGTTTATTCCTATCAGGGATACCGCCATTACGAACTTGGCAAGAGCTGTTATATCCATAAGCCGCTTCCTGAATTATCGTTTGCCGAAAATATATTAAGTACCCTGCGTTCCAATCGGAAATACACCCGTCTGGAAGCCCGTGTACTGGATCTGGCACTGGTACTTCATATGGAACACGGCGGTGGAAGCAACTCAACCTTTACAACGCGTGTTGTAACCTCTTCCGGTTCCGATACATATGCAACAATGGCTGCTGCCCTCTGTTCCTTAAAGGGACCTTTAAACGGTGGCGGTGACTATCAGGTTATGGGTATGATGAAAAATATCCGTGACAATGTATCCGATATCACAGATGAGGAAGAAGTTGGCGAGTACATTCGTAAGATCGTCAACCGGGAAGCATATGACAAGACCGGTATCGTATATGGTATGGGACATCCATTCTATTCCATATCCGATCCCCGTGCTCTGGAATTCAAGAAATATGTAAAGCTTTTGGCAGCCGAAAAGGGTATGGACGAAGAATATGCCCTTTATGAGATGATCGAGCGTATTGCACCTGAGATCATTGCCGAAGAACGTAAGATCTACAAAGGTGTTTGTATCAATATTGATTATTACAGCGGACTTCTCTACAAAATGTTAAAGATTCCTGCTGAGATGTTTACTCCGTTATTTGCAATCGCACGAGTAGTCGGTTGGAGCGCACACCGTATGGAAGAGCTTGTTAATTCCTACAAGATCATCCGTCCTGCCTACACCAGCATTGCAGAGATTAAAGAGTACGTTCCTATCAACGAACGATAATATAAAAGAGACTGTAGCAGCTTACAGCTAATCAGTCCTGTCCAGGTGACTTTGAAACGAAATGGAAAATAGCATTACATATTATTCCGCAAGGCGTTTGCACTCTATTCTCACGTAGCAGTCCTAAATTCCCCACCTAACGGTGGCTCATTAACGACTGACGTGAGAAAAGGCTTGCTACATAACAGTAATGCTATTTTCCATTTCTGCTTAATCTGGCATTATCTGGACAGGACTTTATTAATTGTATGCTGCTACAGCCTTTTCTCTCTGTCGTTCATCTATCTCGATCCTATATTGTTATGAAGCAAACCTTTCCGAACGCCGGTACTTAGGTTGCGTCTTTTGCAACCTTATGTACCGCTGCGTTGAGGAATAGAGCGAAAGCGTTTTGCGGAATAACAAGTATAGGATCGAGATAGTTAGACGCAAGCCCTACCACTCGAGGACGATCGCGCCATAGGTTAAGCCGGCGCCAAATGCTGACATTGCAACCTTGTCACCACGTTTTAAGCCGCCATCACGCACCAGACTGTCGAGCATGACAGGTACACTGGCAGCACTCATATTTCCGGTATATCCAAGTGTCATCGGGAACTTCTCGATCGGCGCTTTTAACCGCTTTGCTACTGATTCGATGATACGGACATTTGCCTGATGAAGAACGAAATAATCAATATCATCGGCTGTCATATCTGCCTTTTCCAATGCTTCGAGCAGGCACTTCGGGCACTGTCTGACTGCGAATTTGTATACTTCCTGTCCATCCATATGCAGATAATCATGTTCGATCCCGGCTTCCGTAAATATATTGTGAGTACGTCTGCTCTCGCAGTTCAGAACCATTCCCTTCTTACCGATCGATCCCTGTACTACACTGATAATTCCCTTGTCGGATTCTTCCAGATACGCTGCACCTGCTCCATCTCCAAACAACACGCAGGTCCCACGATCGTTCCAGTCGAGGATCTTGGATAATGTCTCCGCACCAATTACCAGTGCATTCTTAACAAAGCCTGTCTCGATGTACATTTTTGCCACATTGAGTGCAAATACAAATCCTGAACATGCAGCATTTACATCAAATGCAATGGCATTGTCTGCACCAAGTTCCGCCTGAACCTGACATGCGGCACTCGGTGTATAATAATCCGGTGTTACTGTTGCAAGCACGATCAGTTCTACATCAATTGCTTCTTTTCCTGCCATCTCCAAGGCTTTCTTTGCAGCCTCTGCTGCCATTCCTGCAGTCGTTTCATGTACTGCGATTCTTCTATTCTTAATTCCGGTTCGGCTGGAGATCCACTCGTCCGAAGTATCTACATATTTCTCAAGGTCTGTATTTGACACATTTTTTTCCGGTAAAAAGCTTCCGGTTCCCATTATTCTTATTGGCATAGGTTTTCCCCTTTGTATTTTTTTATTGTTATATATCCCTCATTTTAGGCTTGTTTTCATTCGGTCTATATATCTTCCTGCATTGTTTAATCCCGCTTAGTATAACATAACATACCAATTCCAGCAATTCCCTGTAAAGAATCTATGTGCATTCCTTTTATAAGTCGCTTAGGTCTATTTCATATATCATCTGATCTGGCTCTTTTTCCTGATGAAAAAAGATGACCATATACCAGGGCAGATATGTGATCCCATTCTCTGACTCTATATTTCCTTTTGAAAAGACAACCGACTCTTTAAATTTCCAGTTTTCAACCTGTAATGCACGATCCAACGCTTTATGTTTATGGTAATCATTTCCAGATTTTACTTCTACAAGCTCAACCGACAAACCTCTTTGTAATACAAAATCTAACTCTCCAATCTTTTTTGAATCATAATAATTCAAATGAAAGCCACCTGCCTGAAGGTTCTGTGCAAACGCATTTTCAAGAATACTCCCCATATTAACATCCACGTTTCCCATTAGCAGATCGAACTGAACATTTTCCATACAAGCCGCACACAGCAACCCGACATCACCCATATACAATTTGAAAAGATTTCTCTTTTCGCTTAACTGCAATGGCGGCTGAGGTTCTGCTACGTTATAACATGCCAGTGCGACTCCTGCATCTGTCAGCCAGTTAAAGCAATCCTCGTATCGTAACATTCTGGCATCCGGATGGATACTACTAAGTTTAAATCTGCGATTTTTTTCATTTAACTGGGATGGAATGCCATCATATATTGCTTTGATCTTTGCTTTCTCATTCTCTGATGCGTATTTTGCAATATCCAATCGATATAAATCCAAAATACTTCTCTGGTTCATAACAACCTTTGCTATATCATGTGTATCTACATAAATCTGTACATTCTCCGGCATTCCACCTACCACAAGATAACTATAAAACAGCTTGCTTAATGTTTCATGTATGGAATCTGAAACCTTCGTTGTATTATCATAACACCCTTTCAAATATTCAAATGTTGATGACTGTATACCATTTGCCCACATGTACTCCTCAAAATCAAGAGGATACATCTGTAATATCTGTTCAAAACCAACCGGATATGAACTGATTTCTTTATACCGGACTCCCAACAGCGAACCTGATTCTATATAATCAAATCTTCCATCCTCCACAAGAAATTTTATTGCGGCTCTTACCTGTGGGCATTCCTGCACCTCGTCAAATAAAATCAATGTCTTTCCCGGTTCCAGACGTGTCTGTAGATAAGCTGTCATATTCGTTATGATTGTTTTGACAGTCAGCTTTCCATCAAATATTTTAAAAGCATTTTTATCGGTTACAAAATTAATTTCTGCAAAATATTCATACTCATTTGCTCCAAATTCACGAATTAATGTTGTTTTTCCAATTTGCCTTGCACCAATTACACATAATGCTTTTCCTTTTTTACTATTTTTCCACTTCAACAGTTCCTGATATACTTTTCTTTGTAACATTTCTTTCTCTCCATAAAATAAACATTATATATATTATTGTAACGTTTTTCTTTGTTTTTGCAAGGCAATTTGTAACGTTTTTCTTTATTTTTTACATGTTTATATAACATATTTCGCATTCATTTGTATATTTCGGTAACATTTTTCTCATTTTTACAGGTCGATTTGTAACGCTTTTCTTCATTTGCAAAATTACTCTATAAATTAAAAAACCGGTGCTTTTACGCAGTTACGCAAAAGCACCGGCTTTTTTGGGGTCTTATATGATTAACATTTCCTTTCAGAGGAATGCGTGTGTTACTTTGCTATTCCGTCTGTACAGAGAATAGAGCATTTTATCCTTCGATTGAAATATATTTACTTTCTTCAACCTTTGGCTTCTCTTCTTTCTTTGGTACGCTGATCTTTAAAACACCATCTTCAAATTTTGCCTTGATGTCTTCCTTTTCAACTGCCTTACCAACATAGAAGCTACGGCTGCAAGAACCACAATATCTTTCACGGCGGACATATTTGCCTTTCTTGTCCTGATCGCCTGTTTCTTTCTTCGTTGTACCTGTGATGGTCAGATAACCATCCTTCAATTCTGCCTTTACATCTTCTTTCTTGTAACCAGGCATATCAATATCCAGTTCAAATGAACCTTCGGTCTCTTTTACATCTGTCTTCATAATATTAGCAGGCTGTGTATAACCTGTTGTCACTTTATAAGGACGTGCAAAATCATCAAATAAATCATCAAATAAATTTTCTCCAAAAATACTAGGCATCAACATAAGTCATTCCTCCATTCAAATACATACATTTTATTCTTTTGTGTGCTGACCATTGTCAGAACACGTAATTGTTATTTTTCCGGAACTCCAGAACCTCCATCAGTCTCTATCTGATGTCCTCTCCTTCGTTCTGATTATGTTATACCACTTGTATTAGCACTCGTCAATAGCGAGTGCTAATAATTTTTGTGAAAAATCTGTGAAGTCTTGTAGATTATTCTCCTGCACACATTCCCCGCTCTGCCTTAAGCTTTTCATTTGCCGCTTCCACATTCATTCTGGAAAGTATAAGCAGGATTAGTATATCAAATATCAACGGCAGCCACAGATACATGAACTGCATCATATCAAGAGCCGACTGTGGCTGAACCGCCATCGTTCCTTTATAACCGGACAGTTCAAGGAGCCAGCCGACAACCGCCGTTCCGATTCCTCCTCCGATCTTTACACCAAGCGAAGTACAGGAGTACATAGTTCCGTCAACCCGCTTTCCCTGTGTCAGGTAGGTATATTCGGAACAGGAAGCAATAACCGCATTCATATCTCCCTGCCAAGGTCCCTGGCCTAGCGCTGCAAGAGCTGTAAATGCCAGCATAAGCGGGATGTTTCCAATATAGCCGGCAACAACAACCAAGGCTCTGCCAATAACCGCTATGATATATCCTCTAAGGTTCAGCTTATACATGCCCTTCCATTTGCCAACCAGCGTCGGTGTAAATATCAGTGCTATAATGAGGGGAATATTTACTGCCCAGGCAAACTGCCCGAACAGATTCTTATTCTTAAGAACCCATGTCATATAGAACAGACCCGCACCGATCATGGCACTGTAAAGCTGCTGCAAGATGTAAGTTCCACAGATCATAATATAATATTTGTTCTTAATAAGGAGCTTAAATGCCTGAACCAGACTATACTTCTCCTCGGTTTTCTTCGGCTCTCCATCGTTTAATTCTTCCTCCGGAAGCTCCTTCACAGACAGACCGGAGATCGTATTTACCACAAGACCAACTATCGCATAGATGATTGCTACTAATCTCCATGCCGCCGCATCTCCACCGCACCAGTCCACGAATCCGACCGTGATCGTCTGGATCAAAAGGCTTGTTGAAAATGCAAATATAAACCGATAAGAACCCATCTGAACTCGTTCTTTGCTGTTCTTTGTGATCAGTGAGGTAAGTGCCGAATACGCAATATTATTTGCCGTGTAAAACACACCATTTAACAATGTGTATGCAATGAAAAACCATGTATACTGTGCAGCCTTACCCATACCGGCTGGAACTGCAAAACATGCAACCAGCGTGATTGCACAGCCAATATATCCATAGATCATCCATGGTCTTGCCTTTCCCAGTCTGCTGTGTGTCTTATCAATCAGGGATCCGAAAAATACATCCGTAAATCCATCGAATAATTTGGATACCGCGATCAGTGTGCCGACAATGCCTGAAGCAAGTCCGACCGTATCCGTCAGGTATACCATGACAAAGGATGTCAGAAACGCATATACCACATTTCCCGCGATATCTCCCGAACCATAACCTACTTTATTATACCATTTTAAATATTTCTTCTCTTCCATCCGTATCTCCTCCTAATTAACCCCTCACAAACGGTACCAGCGCGAAATCAAACCGGAACTCATTTTCACTGAACCTGTATTCATCCGAAACAACCGGGCCACAGCTGTTCGAACCGATTCCATTCTGTGCATGATCAATACAGAGCACCGTACTGTCGGCTTCCGTAAGCTCATAATTGTGTTTCGTCTGCGTAAGCACTTCCTGAGTGTAATAAGAGGCATTAAATGAAAATGTATGTTCTGCTGCAACAGCCATTCCATATCGTTGATTTGTCAGTTCCACATAATCACAGTCATAGTGGCTTCCATTCTCCTGCGGCATGATATAGTCCTCATGAAGCTCCTGCACAGAACTTCTGAACAAGCCGTGGCTGGCAGCCCTGTGCTTGTCGCGGTAGCTTTCCTGTGGTCCCATGCCATAATAGGCAGCCTCAGAAAGCTTCTTATCCAGAAACATTCTTATACCAAATCTTGGAAGATCCGGGAGTTCTTCATCTTTTACTGCTGTTATTCCCGCAGCAATTCTGCCTGCGCCATCTATTTTCCACATAATCTCTACATCGATCAGCTTTTGAACGGTTGGAGCTACCACACCTGCATGGCACATAATCATTACTCCGAATTTGTTCTGAAGGATCTGTTCACTATATGCTCTTGTGTATGCCTCATCATAATGAGCCTTCTCCCATTCTGCCCGGATATACATATCGTTATCTGTAGGCGCACGCCAGATGTTAAGCTCCATTGGATGATTCAGATATTCCCTGCCTGCATACTGAAGTCCGCTGAACAAGCCGGTACGCTTATCCAGCCGATATGTGAAGCCATCACCATTTAACACGATCCATGCATCGTCTTCCTCTACCCTGATATCGGATACTGCCACATCCGAAGCCGTCCATTTGGCAGCTGTCTGGTTTCTTCCATCTTTATTCTCAAGCAGAAGTTCATCAAAGCCCAATACATGACCCGCAGAAACTAACGGAAGCTCTTTCTTTAACTGATAAGAAAGCTTCAGATATACTCTGCCTGCCGTAGGAACATCGATATCAAGCCCCACGGTGCAATCACTGTGCGGAGCAGCCGAAGCACCCACTACCTTGCCCTTCTGAACACTTAAGCCATCCTGAGTTACCTCATAACAGATATCCACAAAATCCTGAATATCATCAAAATCCATATAGTTATGAAGGGTAAGCGTTCCTCTCTCCTGATCAAATGACCGAACTCTGACCGGGCGGTAGACATTTTTGTATTCGAGCAGTCCGGTATGCGGGGTTCTGTCCGGATACACAAGACCATCCATACAGAAATTACCATCATGTATCGCCTCTCCATGATCTCCGCCATAGTAATACTTCGTCTTTCCGTTTTCCGCTTGATCATGCGCAACTGCATGGTCGCACCATTCCCATACAAATCCACCGCACATGCGGTCATCACTGTGGATCATTTGGAAATAATCTTCAAAATCTCCGGGACCATTTCCCATGCTGTGGCAGTATTCAACCAGCAGAAATGGTTTGCTTCCGTCCTTTTCCAGATATTCCTCGATCTCTGACAGCGCTGGGTACATACGGCTGTACAGATCCAGATTCTCATAATTATAGGTCACATCATAATTTCTGTATCTTGCACTTTCATACTGGGTAATACGGGATGGATCATACTGCTTCGTCCATGCAAGTGCCTTTTCAAAATTGCAGCCATATGCACTTTCATTTCCCATCGACCACATCACGATACAGAAACGGTTCTTATCTCTCTCGACCATCCGCTTCACCCGGTCAAGAATAGCCGCCTCCCATTCCGGATTGTCTGCAATCTTCTCATTCCACTTTTTGAACCGGTTGTAGTCAGTATCCTCTTTGCGATATAACATATATGGGCCATGTGCTTCTATATCCGCCTCGTCGCATACCATGAAGCCATATTTGTCACACATCTGATAAAAATACGGTGCATTTGGATAATGACTGGAACGGATCGCATTGAAGTTGTGCTGTTTCATAAGGGTAAGATCCTTTTTTATCTTCTCCACATCCACTGTAAAGCCGGTTACCGGATCAGAATCGTGCCGGTTGACACCGCGGAATTTGATCTTCTGTCCATTGAAGTAAATAACTTTATCCTTTATCTCTATCGTTCTGACAGCGATATGATCAACGATCGTCTCATTTTCACTCTGCAAAATGAGGGTATACAGATATGGATTCTCGGTGTTCCAAAGTGTCGGCTGTATAATCTCAAATGTGAAAGCTCCGTCATGCTCTGCCTGTTCTTCCGCTACAACCACACCATTCCTGTCTTCGATCGTAACCTTAACCGCTGTCTCCTGATAAAAGCTCAGATCGAGCTTCACCTCAGCCTTTTCCTTTAAAACAGAGGTCGTGATACGGTAGTCGCGAATGGCGCACTCCGGTCTTTTCAGAATATATACATCATGGAAAATTCCACTCATCCGAAATTTATCCTGATCCTCCAGATAAGAACCGTCACACCATTTCATAACAAGGACAGCGATCGTATTTTCTCCCTCTTTTAAAATGTCTGTCACATCAAACTCACCGGTCATATGGGATACCTGACTGTATCCGACATATTCCCCATTTATCCACACATAGAAGCAGCTATCCACACCTTCAAAATTCAGAAATGCCTTTGCCGCATCCACATCCTTTGCATAAGAAAAGGTATGCACATAAGCTCCACACGGTATATCCTGTGGGACATATGGTGGGTCAAATGGAAATGGATAGCGGATATTTGTATACTGGTGTGTATCATATCCTGCCATCTGCCATACGCCCGGAACCTCGATCTCGTCAAATGCTCCGGTGTCATATCCCATCTCATAAAAAGCATCCTTCACATCATAAATACTTTTAAAATATTGGAATTTCCATTTTCCATTTAATAACTGTAACCGATCTGATCCTTCTCTGTGCTCGACCAGATCATCCATCCTACAGGAAGCCGGTACATAGTATGCCCTTGCAGGCTGTGTATTTTCATGTAATACATTCAAATTCTCATAATAACGTGGCACTATCATAAGTAATCCTCCCTTATATGTACTTTTTTGTTTTCAACTATTCTTATGTTTTTGATATTATTTGCAAATATTATCTTGTTATTTCGTTTTGTCTGTATTTATCATACACTTTAACAGCATTTCTGTCTATGAACCGGAATGGACAGAATATGGACAAAATGATACAATATCAATAAATCTTTTTATACTACAATCCTACAAATAAAGGAGAGCTTCATCATGTATATAAATACCGGATACCTGAATCATTCCTATCTTGATTTCAAGGACAAGCGCAGACCGCTTATTGTCGGAAGCTGCGGAACATACCGCTTAAGTGGCGACCCGAAGATGCCTACCTATCGTCCTAAGGGCAGACAGGACTACCAGATCATCTATATCGCATCCGGGCTTGGACATTTTCATTTTGATAAAGCTGAGAATGAGACGATCGTTCCTGCTGGCAATATGGTACTCTACCGCCCGAAGGAACTACAGAAATATGAATATTACGGTGCAGATAAAACAGAGGTTTACTGGATTCATTTCACCGGCTCCGATGTGAAGAATCTTCTGAGGAAATATGGATTTAAAGATAACCGGAGAGTATTCCCTGTCGGTTCCTCTCTGGAATATGAACATATATTTAAACAGATCATCCTGGAGCTGCAGCGTTGTCAGGATGATTATGAAGAAATGCTGGCTTTACTGCTGACCCGCCTTTTAATCGTATTCAAACGGGAGCTGTCACGCGAACATATCCTGAAAAATGAATATCTGGATCGTGAAATGGACTATGCAGTTTCCTACTTTAATGAAAACTATAATAAAGACATCAGCATAGAACAATATGCCGAATCAAGAGGAATGAGCGTGAGCTGGTTCATACGGAATTTCAAGAAATACACCGGCATGACCCCAATGCAGTTCATCGTGTCCCGCCGGATCAACAACGCCCAGCTTCTCTTAGAACAGACGAACTATTCCATAAATGAAATAGCCAGGATCGTAGGATATGATGATCAGTTATATTTCAGCCGGCTGTTCCGGAAACAGAAAGGCTTCTCTCCCTCTCAATATCGGAAAAGAGGGATAGAAGCTATTAAATAAAAAACAAATATTTCTCTACTTCGGTCAGGGAATCCAGAATGACATCCGACAGCTCCTGCATTTCTTCCGTGACCGGTGCAAGATCCGGCACCATGATCGGATGCAGTCCCGCTGCATGTGCAGAACGGATACCATTATAAGAATCCTCTATGGCGTATGCCTGCTCCGGCATCACATGGATCTGTCTGCATGCTTCCAGATAGATATCTGGCTCCGGTTTGCTCCGCTTTACCATATCCCCGCAGATTACCCGATCGAAATACGGAAGGATACCTGCATCCCGAAGCTCCTGTTCGACAACTGCCTTTCTGGTAGACGATGCCAGCGCAACCTTTCTTCCATTCTTCTTTAATGTCTGCAACAGACCGGTAACTCCCGGCTTCATCGGAAGCTTTCCTCCCGCCGCCTGTTCATGGAACAGTGCCGACATCTCTGCCTTATACTCATCATAAGGGAAATCTGCTCCATACACCCCAAGCATCAGTTCCTTTGTCGCATCCTTATTCAGTCCCAGACATTTGTGACAGGTGTCTTCTATGTTTTTGATTCCATATTTATCTGCAACGACCTGCCAGCACTTTATAACCAGCAGCTCCGAGTCGAATATAACCCCATCCATATCAAATATAACCGCTTCAAATCGTTTCATTGTTCTCACCAAACCTTTTCAATATTTTACTCATTCCAGTAATCTAATGTTTCCTGCTGCACAGTCTCAATCCCAAACAATTTCCACATAAAATCTTCTCTTTCATGATAAAGATTAACTATACGAATACATTCATCCTCTATACGATAAAATACATAATTATGAGAAATAAAAAGGAACCGATAATCTGTATCTACACCAAACATCTGTGAAACTGCCGGTCCCTTTTTTTCATTCGTGCCAAGCTCCCTTATAGCATCTGTTATTTTCTTAACTATTTCTATTGCTTTGTCCGCCCCATAACTTTGTGTAATAGCCTTTTTTAATTCTCTCAGCTTGTCTGCTGCGTCCGGCGTATATTTTATTTTTTTCAATCACGCACCCCCAATTCTTTCTCAAGATCATCTGCATCAATCCAGCCTTCCGCATCCGCACGAGCTTCTGCACGTTTCAAATCAAGCATTACCATAGCCAATGCCTGTTCTTTTAGTGCTTCCTTACTGTTCGTAGTCACGATAAATGGCAAACCCTCGACATTCAAGGACTGTTGAATAAATGTATTAAAAGCATCTGTCAGTGTCATACCTGTTTTTGCATAAATATCTTCAACGGCTCTCTTTATCTCAGAATTCATTCTCACCTGAAAGGTCGAATCCTTTGGTGCCATTGCAACATTTAAATTTGTGTTCATATCATACACCTCCTTTGTTTCAACATATCACAGCTTTTATCATCTGTCAATACATTGTCATTACGTCATCATTGCAGATTAAGTTTTATAATACACGATGTAATTTTTCCTATAACACAACAAAAAAAACAGACAAATATGTAAATCCTACATACTTGTCTGTTTTTCATTCGATCGGCAACAGATAATTACTGCGCCTTTGCTGTTTTCTTCTTCTCTACTGCTTTCTTATTGTTCTTGCCATTCGCAGCATCCTTCTTCTTACCAAATCCGGTCTTGAAGTAGTACCACAATGGACCAGTTACACAGATAGAAGAATAAGCACCGATTACGACACCGGCCATCAGAGTAAATGCGAACTCTTTGATCGCTGCTACACCCATTACATATAATACGAAGATCGTAACAAATGTTGTTAAGGATGTATAGATATTTCTGGTGATCGTCTGATTAATACTTAAATTAACAATCTGCTTGTAATCTTTCTTTGTTCCTGCATTTGCGATATTCTCACGGATACGGTCGAATACGATGATCGTCGCATTGATCGAGTAACCGAAGATTGTCAGCATACATGCGATACAGGTATTACCAACGGATAACCGAAGTAAGATATACAGAACAAATACCATAGCTACATCATGGCAAAGGGCTAATACCGCACTTACACCAAACTTCACATCCTTGAAACGGATTACAATGTAGATCAGCATCAGAACGGCTGCAAGTGCTACAGAAAGGAATGCATCCCTTGTCATATCGCTGCTGGCTGAACCACTGATATTATCGGAATTTGTTACTGTCGCACCGAGCTTCTCGCTGAGTGCAGCTGTTACCTTTGTCAACTGAGAATCATCACCCTGAGTCGTAAGCTCTGTGGTCTTGAATACGATCTCATTTGTACCGGAAACAGTCTGAACAGAGATATCTGCCTCACTGATGCCTGCTGCCTCAGCGATAACAGGAACAATGTCCTTCTCTGCCTCAGATAATGAATATGCTTTGTCAAATTCTGCTGTGATTGATGTACCACCTGCAAAATCAATACTTAAATTCAATGCACTTCCCTTTGTCTTTGCAAAGATCGGCATAAAACAGAAGCCGATCACGATGACAAGAACAGAAGCGATAATACAATATTTACCACCCTTTACGAAGTTGACCTTGCCTGGCTCTTTTGCCTTGCCAAAGAACTTCACATCATTTACACCAAGTGTAACAAGTGCATTTAATACAAGCTGTGAAACAACAAGTGCTGTGAATACGGATAATACGATACCGATTGCCAGCGTGATCGCAAATCCCTTGATCGTACCGGTTCCGAAGATACCAAGCACAAGTGCTGCGATCAGGGTTGTCACGTTACCATCGATGATCGCTGATAACGCATTATGGAATCCGGCTTTTACAGACTGCTTAACAGAAGCACCTGTTGCCAGTTCTTCTTTAATACGTGTAAAGATAACGACGTTCGCATCGACCGCCATACCTACAGAAAGGATGATACCTGCAAGACCCGGAAGTGTCAATGTAACATTGAACAGGTTCATAACAAGTAAGATCATAAATGTATAAAGTGTCAATGATAATGATGCGATCAGACCCGGAATTCTGAATACGCAGATCATGATAATGAAGATACAGATAATACCAATGATACCTGCTTTGATCGTTGTTGATACTGCTTCTGAACCAAGAGTTGCTCCGACGATATTAGAACGTACCTGCTTCAGTGTCAGTGGCAATGCACCGATACGGATCGTAGTAGCAAGGCTGTCTGCCTCTTCATATGTTGAAATGCTGTTGATAACAGCGTTTCCGTCTGTAATTGCCTGCTGTACAGTTGGTGCACTTACAACTTCACCATCATATACGATATAGACGATCTTTCCTACATTTGCTGTTGTTACATCTGCAAACTTCTGAGCACCTGCTGTTGTGAATGACAACTGTACTACATTGTCATCACCGGTCTCTGTAGAATCAATCTTGGCATCTGCACCCTTAATATCATCACCGGTAAGAGCTGGAGTATAATCCTTGCCCTGTGACCATAATTCATAATTCTCAGGATCTAAGAACTCTAACTTACCTTCGATACTCAGGTCTTCCAGAATTGCATCTGCATCTGTTACACCCGGAATCTCGGCAGTGATCTTACCATTTCCCTCTGAATATACGTTATGCTCTGTTGTATGGGAATCAATACGTTTCTGCAGCTTATAGATCGTATCCTGAACATCTGCATCACTGTAATCCTCATCCTGAATCTCATAGGTTACACTTAAGCCACCCTTCAGATCAAGTCCAAGGCTGATATACTTTGCTTTTCCTCTGTCGCCTACACCAAACAATGCAACGTAGATGGAACCCGCAAGCACAAGCAGGAACAGGATCAATACCCATATGGCTTTTTTTCTTGCTTTCTTCATCTTATTTACCTTTGTCCTCCTTATTGATTTTCTTCTTCATCTGCTAATGCGGCTTTGATCATGATCGCACATTCGATACGCTTTTTCTGAAGTTCACATCCGATATCATACGCATCTAATATATTCCCATGGAATTTATATGAGTTCGCCGCACAGCCACCGCTACAATAGAATCTTGCAAAACAGTCCTTACACTTGTCCTTTGCATAGACATTGCAGAGCTTAAACTCATCAACAAGTTCCGGTTTCGTAATACCTTCATTTACATTTCCGATGCAGAACCCATCCTCACCGACAAACTGATGGCACGGATAAAGGTCGCCCCATGGTGTAACTGACAGATATTCTGTACCTGAACCACACCCCGACAGACGTTTGGCCACGCATGGTCCCCCTGTCAAATCTATCATAAAGTGGAAGAAATTGAAGCCCCTTCCTTCTTTATGTCTTTTGATCATCTCTTTTGCAAGGATATCATACTGATCTAACAGATACGGAATATCCTCTTCCTTTATCGCATAAGGCTCGTCCGGCAGAGATACAACCGGCTCAATGGAGATCTGGTCAAATCCAAGATCTGCCATGTGTAATACATCCTTTGAAAAATCCAGATTGTTATGCGTATAAGTGCCTCTTACATAATAACTCTTTCCGGCACGCTTCTTTGCAAATTCCTGGAACTTTGGAAGTAACAGATCATAGCTTCCCTTTCCATTTCTGGTCGGACGCATGTAATCATGAATCTCTTTTCTTCCGTCGATGGATAATACGACATTTGCCATCTCTTTATTGGCAAATTCCATTACCTCATCATTTAACAACACACCGTTTGTTGTCAGTGTGAAACGGAATTTCTTATTATGCTTCTCCTCCAGGCTTCTTCCATATCGAACGGTCTCTTTTACGACATCCCAGTTCATAAGTGGCTCACCGCCGAAGAAATCGACCTCAAGATTTACACGGTTACCGGAATTGGCAACGAGGAAATCCAGAGATTTCTTTGCTATGTCAAGTGGCATCAGACCTCTGTCACCCTTGTACTCACCTTCTCCTGCAAAACAATATCTGCATGCAAGATTACAGTCATGTGCAATATTGATACACAGAGCCTTTACCACTGTTTTTCTCTTTTTAAAATCAATGATATAATCTTTGAATATGTCTTCTGTAAATAGTGTTCCGTCTTCTACCAGGCCGGTTACCTCGTCATAGGCTTCCGATACTTCATCCTTATCATAGGATGGCAGCAATTCCATTACCTGCTCTTTTGTATGATTTTCGTAATTTGCAATAATATCATACACAAGGTCATCCACTACGTGAACAGACCCACTACATACATCGAGTACGATATTATATCCATTACTTTTGTACTGATGTACCATACAAATTCTCCCATCTTGTGAATTAATTTTTCTGACACGCAACGAAAGAGGACTGCCATTTGTTTGACGGTCCCCTTTGTGGTTGTCTGTCTACAATGATCTCTTACTTGTTCTCAGCATTCTCACAGCTCTGATTTCCGACTGTGCATGATGTCTTACAAGCTGACTGACATGATGTCTGGCATTCGCCGCATCCACCTTTAACCATTGTGTTCTTCATTGTTCTGTTTGTGAGTGTCTTTATTCTCTTCATAGGTACACTTCTCCTTTTTATGTCATATAGCGAAATTATAACACAACATGCTTTAAAGTCAAAGTATTTTTACGAAAAACTTGTCTCTAACCTAGCATTCCGCCAAGCATTCCGGCTGCGAGACACAGGATCACATTCGTTAATGTTCCTCCGGCAGAGATGTGGATCGTACCGTTCATAATGAAAGATACAATACCGATCACCAGCACATAGCACACTCCGAGCATCAATCCCCAGATATACTTTTGCTCCTTCACCATCTTGCCGGTAAGAAAACCGCCAAGGAACACAGAGATGCCATGAATGATGATAATACTCAGATGAATCGCCGTTTCACCCAGCCCCAGCTTGTACATGAGGAGTGCCGTTACAAGCAGCAGGATCGCTGTTATTATGTAAGATACCGCAAGTGCCTTTAACAGGCTGAAAATTTTCTGTCCTGTAATCATAGAAAAACCTCCTGACACTACTATATGCCGAAAGGTTTCCTTTCATTCCAGAGATCAGCCTCTATTCTGCTATATCGATCATTTTCAGATGTCATTTTCGAAGTCAAACTGCTTCATCAGTCTTCAAATAATTCCGTCAGTTCAAATATATCGTTGCTGATACGGTCTGCTTTCTTCTTTGTTTCCTCATCCGGCTGGATCAGATCGATCACCATAAGGGTATACAGTCCTGCATCGTGGGAGGCTGTCACACCATTAATGGAATCCTCTACTCCAACTGTCTCCTCCGGCTTCGTACCAAGCTTCTCACAGGCTTTCAGATAGATGTCCGGGTATGGTTTTCCACGCTCGATCTCATCCCCACAGATCACATCATCAAAATACGGAAGCAATCCGCTTCGAATCAGTTTATCCTCTGCCCGTTCCCGATCCGTCGAGGTTGCAACCGCCATCTTGATTCCTCTTGCCTTTAAAGTCTTTAGTGTCTCGATCACGCCATGCTTTAATTCAACGCCATGCTCATTCAGATATGCTTCGACCATATCCACTGTGCGTTGTCTGAATGCAAGATAGTCAAAATCTTCGCCCATTTTTTCTTTCATCACATGCGCATTTGTCTTCTTGGTTCCACCTGCCATCCGGTCACAGATCTTCGACATCTCATTCTCCGGGATACCGATGGACAATCCATTCTTCAACCAGCACATTCTGTATACCTTCTCGGAATCGATCAGGACTCCATCCATATCAAATGCTACCGCTCTTAATGCCATTTATGTCACCTCATTGAAAGACCACGCCTGTTTGGGCGTGGTCCCTTTCTTTCTATGTTTTAATTTACTGCTGTGCTTTCTTGCGCTTTCTGAGTATGATCCAGATTATGATTCCTGCAAGAATAAGAACTGCAAGAATGATCAGAATGATAACAACCGGTGAAAGCTTCTGTCTTAGCTGGAAGGAGAATACTTCTCCCGTCTCAGCATCAAAAGTTGATGATACGTTACCGGCCGCATCTGCTGCTGTTACCTTCACTTCATATTTTCCATAATCAGATACCTGGAAGTCATATGAATTTGTATCCTTATACAACGTTGGATCAATAGTCTTGCCATTGATCACAATCTCCGTGATCGTATCATCCGGGTCTTCCAGTCCGATCGACATTGTAAATGGATTTCTTACAACGCTCTTATCGTCCACACCACTTATAATGATTCGAGGTGCAGTTCCGTCATAGGTGAAATCAAATGTATTCGTAGTCTTATGTCCGACCTCATCTGTTACTTCAATCATCATCGTATGATATCCGTCTGTCAGATCGGAGAAATCAACGAAGTCGATTCCATCCAGCTTAACACTTGCTGTAAATACAGAAGTATCATTTACAGTCCAGAATGCATCATAGCCTTTATCCTTGATATCCGAGAAATCTTTGCTGTTCAGCAACAGATCTCCATTCTCATTTCTACGGGCTGCAAAGCCTTCCATCTTCTCTGTATTCTCAACCGATGGCGGGGTATTATCTACCGTGAACGCCATACTGTAATCCTTTGCCTTATTACCAATCGCATCCTGTGCTGAGATCTCAACTGTATAGACACCATCATCTTCAAACCGCTGGCTGCCTCTGCTGACCTCAGAACTGCTGCTGAAGTTCTTAAAGTAGCCGGATGATACATCTTTACCATCCTTATGAACGGTGATCGATACTTTATTTGTAGCAAAGAATGTCTCCTTTACTTCCAGATTCATATCTACATAGTCTTTTGAATCATCAGAAGCACCACCGACGATCTGGTATTCGCTTATATTTGACTTCTTGCTGTTTACTGCCGTTACAAATAACTCAGGCGCATTCTTATCTACCTTGAATGTCTTCGTTACGGCAGCCGCTGTATTGCCAACCATATCCTTTGCATTAAATGTGATCGTATATTCACCATCTTCTGTAAAGGAATATGTAGCTGTATGTGGATTACCACTTGAGAAATTGCCTGTATTCAGTGTAGCTATATTTGTTGTTCCTGCTCCGTCTGTCTTCTTTGTGATAGTTGCCGTAACATCTGTACTGCCAAGTGACGAACCATCATAAGAAAATGGGAATGCCTCATTTACGGAAAGAGTCGCTGTACAATCCGTTGTCTGAGAATCCGCAACACCTGTAATTGACAGAACCGGTGCGGTCTTATCGATTCGGAAGGTTACATTTTCTGCAATCTTCTTATTTCCGGCTTTATCCTCTGCAGATACGGAAATCTCATAATCACCTTCATCGGTAAATACAAGATCCGGATTTGCGGTAGTTGTCTTCCAGATTTCTTTTCTGTAATCCTTATTATATACAACTGCTCCGGAAGCATCCTTCCTTATCACATGTACGATGTATTCTTTTCCTTTATAATTATCTGCAATATTTACATTTAAGGCTACATTCCCATTGTTCAGCTTGCTTACGGTCGCTATACCGATCGTCGGAGCCGACTTATCAACAATGAAGCTAACCTTATCTTCCGCAAGGTTTCCGAATGCATCCTCTGCTTTAATCTTCAGGTTATAGATGCCTTCTGCATTTCTCTTAACCTCGAATGTACCATCTGTACCATTTAAGACAAATACATCATCCGCATCTCCGTTCACAGATTTATTCTTATCAGAAACTGTTATCTTATGCTTCTTTTCAAACTGCTCTTTTACATTGATCTTGAATCTTACGCCCTTGTTATAATATCCGTCATTCTCATCCGGATAAGGTGTGATCGTAATCTCCGGTGCTGTTCCATCCACTTTGAATTTGGATGCATTCTGATCATAGATCACTTCATTTCCGGCCTTATCTTTTCCGACCACTGTGAAATAATATGAACATGCCTTGCCATCCATCTCATCACAATTAGCGGTTGCCGTCAGCTCATTTGCACTGGTCTGCTTTACTTTAACGGTTTTCTTCTTATACTTTGTGCCATTGTAGTATTTATAATGCTGAATAACAGTGAAGTCATCCTTATCAAGTGCCTCATTATCTGTAATTGTGATCGCAACCTCTGTACCTGTCGACAAACCATCTTCCGGCACACCATCAATCTCTGCCTCCGGTCTTTCCTTGTCGATCGTGAACTGCATCTCGGTTACGGCATCTTCATTGCCTGCTCCGTCTACTGCAACGACAGTCCAGTCATAGAAGCCTGCCTTGCTTGCAGAGAATTCAAATGTCTTCTCACACAGATCGTCAAGTGTATATGTCTTGATCGCTTTCTTCTTATAATCAGAAGCCTTTGTTGCAAGATCATAGTCTTCTGTATTCAGAAGATATACAACCGTTCCAAGTGCAAATTGCTCTTTTACATTTGCTTTAAATGTAACCTTATCATTGTAATAATAATCTTTTTCCTCTGATACGATATCCGGTGTTACTGATATCTCCGGATTCATATCATCGTAATAGAAGGTCTTACTTGTTGTGCTTGAAACATTCCCTGAATTATCAGTTGTTTCCACATTGAAATAATATTTCATCGGCTTACCGTCAATAACCTCACAGGAATTAACAGTTGCCTTTGTTGTCTTAATATCTGTATTTTCCGAAAGAACAGTTAGCTGTCCCTTTGTACCGTCATAAGTTTCATAGTATTCAGTAATCTTTACCTTATCAGCGCTGATTCCATAATCATCTTTTACATTGATCGTGATCGGATGTTTTGAATCATTTCTGTATATTCCATTGTCAGGAATACCGGTAAAGCTGATATCTGCAGGCTTTCCGTCGATCACAAAATGACAGGTCGCTGTATTCACATTTCCGACTTCATCATATGCGTATACTGTCACTTCATACGTGCCGGCTTCACTATATGTAAATGCTGCAGATGCATTCTTACTTGCTGTTACCTGCTGTTCCTGCTCAGCAACTGCCTTTCCATCGCAGATTGCTTCCGCGTTAAATGATGTAATGAAATGGTTATCCTCCGCTGATGCACTTACCGTAACCGCCGAACCATTCCAGTAGCTCTTAAGATTCAGACTTCCGTCATCTGCCATATCGGCGATCGCAACGCGATCAGGGCTAATGCTGTCGATCTCAAACTGATATGGAATACCTTCATCAGAAACATTCTTTGATATACCGTTTCCAGCCATATCATCGATATAGAATGTGATCGTATATGGCTGATTCTCCTGAATACCTGCTGTCAATTCAAACGTCTGCTCTAACTCTTTTTTCGGATCCGTCGATAAGTTTTCAGACACGATCTCCTGTCCGTTCTGATCTGTAATCTTATAACTCCTGATTGCAATGCTGTCCTTTGCAGCTATCTTGATCTTAGGAACTGTAGTTTTTGAATAATAATATACATTATCGATACCGGCTTCATAGTCTACAAATTCCATCGTTGTAACAGATGGAGCACTCTTATCGTACGCGATCGTACAGCTCTTTTCTGTTGTATTTGCATCACTCTCAAGATCTATATAATGATGCTTTGTCTTGATATTGAAAGAATAGACTCCTTCTTTTTGTAATGTATAAATAAGAGTAAGGGTTGTATTTATACCGGAACTATTCTTCGCAATCGTCGGTGTGATCTGTTCACCTGTAGTACCTGTTACATCCGAATCCCTTCTTACCACATTACTGATCACATCGTTCTGATCAAGATCAAGTCCTGTAACCTTGTATGTTACTGTAACATTATTGCCACCTGTATATACAAGATCGGAGAGATCTAACGGTGTACCATCCGCATTTGCCGTAATTTCGTCCGTAAGTGTTTCATTATTTACGATAACCGTAAACTTCTGTGCAGCTTCATTTCCGGCTTTATCTGTGACAGTCACAACGACATCATATACGCCTGCATCTGCAAGTGTCAGAGTGTTGTCTGCCGCTAATGCTTTCTCACTTCCGTTTACTGTAACCTTTGTACTTGCTACGCCACTTCCTGTTCCGACATCGTTTCCCGGATCTGTAGCTGTAACAGTCAATGTCTCTCCTGTTGCCCCGCTTACTACATATTTCTCATCCTGTGCTACAGCTGCATTCTTAACTGCACTCGTTACTGTTACTACAGGCTTTGTTGCATCCAGATTAAATGTGACATTTTTGATGCTGTCCAGTTCCATACGATTCGTTACTGCATAAGAGATTGTATGTACACCATCTTCCAAATCTACTGTATCACTATCCCAATCTGTATATGTATAAGTATATTTATTTCCATTTGCGGATACTTCTATATTCCTATCAAACGGTGCGCCATCAAATGTTGCTACAACAAAGTCAATCGGTGAATGATTTTCTTCTGTCTTTACATTCTTAACTGCAAGTCTGCTATACCATCTATCAGAATTATAGCTGTATGAACCAAGGCTTGTAGATGCGGATACTGATGTTCCCTGATATGTGTTTACAACACCACTTACGAAATCCGGTTCATCATCATCGATAAATACGATCGCACCGTTTTCGTCAAATGTATATGTAGAGACTTCTGTATAGTCTGAATCGCATACACTGATCGCAACTTTATAATCTTCTCCGGTTGCTGAAGACTTCGGAATCGATACACTTGCTTTATAGCAGCCTGCATCTACATCCTCTGTCATATCTGCTTTCTGCCATTCTCCCCATACAGCACCATTTGCCAGTCTGTATTTCAGGGTCAGCGGCATAAGGCTTCCATCTACTGTCTCCTTTGCAGAGACAGTTACTTTGATCGAAGCATCTACCTTATTCAGAAGTTCCTGAATCTTGTCTCCAACCTTCTTTACCGTTGTATTCTCACTTGCTGTTACATCTGTAATCTGAACTGTCGTTGGATAAAGGATCTTTACAGCCGATACACCAGACTCTCCGCCGCGGTTTGTAACCGTGAATTCATAAGTTCCGGCTTCATTAACTGTTAATGCATAATTACCATCGTCATCTGCATCTATGATCGTCTCTGCACCACCATCCACAGTATAAGCTACCTTTGTGATATCAGCAGGGTCTTCTGATTCCTGACGGATATATGTATCATCTGTACCATCAGCAATCGCCAGCTTAATATTGACAGATGATCCCGGTTTTGCATAATAATAACCTGTTTTAGCGATCAGCTCATCGCTCTCTGTTACAGACGCCTGAATCGTCGGAACCGGTACTGCCGGAACCGGATCATTACCTTCGTCACTATATACGGCAACGATACCGGCAAAGTCATATATGCCCTCTTCCTTCGTTGTCTTATATACAGCGAACCGGTACTCATCATCCACCGTTTCAACCTTTACTTTTTTGATCTTGGACGCTTTCTTTGGTGCATCCTTCTCATCTGCATCACAGGAAGTTGCTACCTTCTGATCCTCATTAGCATCGTCAGCATCGAGTGCTTCCATCAGATAGTCGCCCTTAAATGTAACTGCCGACTCTAACGGAACCGTAATCTCAATCTCCTTAACACTGTCAATCTTAACGCTTCCGTCTTTTGCTTCTTTATACTTTACTTTCTTTGGAATATAATCTTCCAGATCAATGACCTCTTTTGAGAACTCATCTTTCGCCGCTATTCCAAATCTGTTATCTATCGCCACCAGTGACAACAGCATAACAGCCGTCATGACCAACGCGATCAATCGATGCAAATACTTATTCTTTTTCATATTGGTCATTCCCTCCTTATATTGATTCATCTGTATGTACTACGACGATATCTGTTACTATCTTGAAACCTGCACGATCCTTTATTTCCGGCTTCGTTCCATGAACCGCCTCATTTAAAAGAACGTTCGTTGCTTCTTCATCCGATGTCAGAACATTAGTTGCTTCCTCATCATCCACCGCTGCCAGAATATCGGTTGCTCCTTCTGCATCATCTTCCATCATCAGAACATCGGTTGCTCCCTCCATATCATCTTCCATCGTCAGAACATCGGTTGCTCCCTCTGTATCATCTTCCATCGTCAGAACATCGGTTGCTTCATCTGCATCATCTTCCGGCGTCAATACGTCAGTTGCCTCATCGTAATCTACATCCGCCGATAATATATCGGTTTCTCTCTCGTAATCATCCGGTTCTGTTAAGATATCTGTCTCTTTCTCGTAATCATCCGGTCCCTGTAAGATATCTGTCTCACGCTCGAACTCATCCATCCGGCTCTGCTGTTCTTTCTTAAGCTCATTGACTGCCTTTTGATACCGTTCATTACCTTTCTTTTCCAGTTCTTCTGAACGGGAGGTCTTCCGTTTGATATCTCTTACCTCGATCTTTCCGGTACTATCCTTAGACTTGATCGCGTCCTTCTTGGAAGCACCGCTTCCCTGAACACTCTCATATCCCTTTTCCCGGATCTCCCTGATCTGCTTTCTCGCGGTACTTCCGGACAGATCACCGATCACCTTTGGTATATCTAACTTTACAAACAAAATAACTGCAACAACCGCAAATACAACTGCAAGAGCTATGCCACCGAATAACATTATATTGCATATAGTTTCATTCATTGTTATCACCCTCACTCTCACTTAGCAGCTGCTGTGCCATCAATTACTCCGGCAATTGCAGAATTCACGATTAACGAGTTCCATTCATTGTTACCACGATTTGCAAGTATATTAATCTTCTTACCTGCATTGTAAACTGCCTGTACCTTGGATATTCCTTCACTTCTCCACTTCTTTGGATTAGATCCGTATTCTCCCGAATATCTGTCGTACAGATAATTCAGATGACTTACATATATGTCTGCCGCAAAATCCTCTGTACCCATGCTGTCTTCTGCCGTCTTATATATCTTTTCAGCTGAATCATAATAATCTTTCTTACCGCTAGAAACTGCAAGTGCTATATATGTCTCAGCTTCTTCCTTCATATATTTGACATAAGATTTCTTTGTATTGTCAGAAATATTCTTGTCTGTAATATCGATACTTGCAAGATAACGATTCAATGCGTCAACTGCTTTCAGATAGAAGGATTCCCTCTGATCATCAGTTGTTGCATTTTCTGCTTCATAGGAATATACCGAATACAGGATCCTTGCGTACTGTGCTGTATAATACTTTACGTTTCGATCCTCAGGGAACGCATTTGATAATGCTGTACTGTTCTCGTCCAGTTTCTCATTTGCTTCCTGCAACAGGGCAATCGTCCGTTGTGGCATATCGTCTGCTTCACTTCCAAGATTATCAACATATATTGAAGCGATATTCAGATAATTCACATATTTACTTGTATTGGTATCTTCCAGATTGCTGCTATTATATTCTTCAAAATTAAACAGGTTCTCTTGGCTGTTCGCAAAGTTGGAATTCTTCTTGATCTTATTCTCACAGATAGCGGAATAATAAGATGCCTGTGCAGCTTCATCCGGGAAGTTCTCTTTATCGTTTACCTGATTAAAATACTGCATTGCAGCTTTGTAATCCTGAATTTCATTGTAATAAAGGATTGCTACCTCATAAACAACATCATCCTGAACCTTATCAATATACTTGGTTACATACCGCACACCAAGCTTAGCTCCACTGTCCATGCCTTCGGATGATGTCTTCTCAGCATCTTGTGTGGCATCGTAATAATAAGCATATGTATCTAACAAACCAAGATATGCATCTGAAGATGTCTCATCCAATGCGATCGCATCTTTATAGATTTTGATTGCATTATTTACATCATTATCCTGTAATGCATTCTCTGCCTCTAAGATCTTATTGCTGTAATTCTGTTCCTTGATCTCATTCTTCTTCACGCCGCCGATCACTGCACATGCAACAGATGCCAATGACAATCCACCCATCGTACAAAACATGATCAGTTTCTTCTTTGCCTTTGCCCGGTACTCATTATCCAATTCATTGTAATGATCCAGCGCATACAGTAACTCTGAACAGGACTGATATCTGTCATTTGGATTTGGCTGACAACATTTGATAATGATCTGCTCAAGTCCTGATGAAAGCATCGGATTCCACTGTCTGATCGGCTTGATCTCATACGGCGGTTCACATGGATTCTTTCCGGTTACCAAATGATATAATGTCGCACCCAGATTATAAATATCTGTTCTTGCATCTGTATTATAGATACCATGTCCCTGTGCATCACCGAACTGTTCCGGTGCAGCATAACCCCTTGTTCCAAGGGCTGTCGTATCTGCATTATTCTCTATTACATATTCCTTTGCTGTTCCGAAATCAATCAATTTCACAGATCCATCCGGCTTTAACATAACATTGGATGGTTTCATATCTCTGTAAATAATAGGTGGATTCATAGAATGCAGGTAATCAAGTGCACTGGCAAGTGCGCGTCCCCACTCAATTACATCCGACTGCTCCTGCGCTCCCTCTGCCTTCAGGACTTCATTCAAAGGTTTTCCCTCAACAAAATCCATGATTACATAAATCGTTCCATTTTCATTTATGATGTCAACGATTCGCGGCAAAACCGGATGATCTACATTTTTAAGAATATTTGCCTCTCGTTCAAGACCCTTTAACAGAGTCTCAACGCTTTTGGAACCATCATTTTTGATCTCCTTAACCGCCCACTGTTTATTCAGTCGATTATCCATCGCCAGATAAACAATTGACATTCCACCCTGACCAACTTTTTTCAGTATTTCGTATTTTCCATCTAATACTGTACCTAATTCTGTCATCTTATCTCCCCACTACTCTGTCTTAATTAACAATACCGTGATATTATCAGTTTCCTTTCTGTACTTATCCAGTTCTGTAAGGAAAGCGCAACCCTCACGCATGGCATTTTCATCCAGCGCCGCTTTCGGTCCGATACGATCCAGCATCTCATTCTCTGATATCTTATGTCGGAATCCGTCTGAGCATAACATGTAGCAGGCATTTTCTTCGATATATCCTCTGATAAAATCAGGCTCTACCACAGGTGATGCACCGATACATTGTAATAAAATACTTCTTCTGCTGTCCTTCTCTGCCTGCTCCGGTGTCAGTCTTCCGGCAGCAACCTCACGCGCTACAAGCGTCTGATCCTTCGTAAGCTGTGTGACCTCTGTTGTTAATTCATATACACGACTGTCTCCTACATGGATAATGTAGTAATGTTCTCCATACATCAACATTGCAGACAGAGTGGTACCGATCATGATCCCCTGTGCTTCTCCGTATGCTTTTAATTTCTCATTTTCATTAATTGCTATCATATCCCACTGTTGTTTCAATATGGAAGCATTAAATGTTCCGGAAATCACCAGTTCCGGAAAATCCTTCTCGAACCAGTCGCAGTATGCACATATCACTTCTTTACTGGCAAGCTCGCCTTTTGCAAGTCCTCCCATACCATCACAGATAATTGCAAATACCGCAGATCCCTTCGGCGTCTCTGCAATCTTAATTGCCAGAGAATCCTGATTATTTTTCTTTTTTATTCCTACGTCTGTGTAATACGCTGCTTTATACTTCATACTTCTCTCCTGCTCTGTTGTCCCCACGCTTATCTTATATGATATACAAATTCTTCATCTCCCAATGAAACCTTTGCATTGTTTGTTAAAAATACATTTTCCTGCCCTGCTATATTTTTTCCGTTTACATATGTACCATTGGTTGACTGATTGTCTTTAATATAGCTGACACCATTCTTTCTCTCGATAATACAATGGATTCTGCTGACATCTGAATTATCGGTTACAGTATAGTCTGCCTTTGTTGTCGATCTTCCGATTGCAAATTCCGGCTTATTTATATAGATTTTTTCATTTGTTGCTGTTCTTAACAGATAAGGCACCGGTGCCTGTGGCTTCGGCGCATCTGTCTTCTGTTCCGGCATCGGTGGTACCGGTGCTGCCTCCGGCTTCTTCTCCGGCATCGGTGGTACTGGTGCTGCCTCCGGCTTCTTCTCCGGCATCGGTGGTACCGGTGCTGCCTCCGGTTTCTTCTCCGGCATCGGTGCTGCACCATTCATCGAAGATACCGGCGGTACTATCGGCTTGCCGTCCGGTCCCATCTGCATTGGCATCGGACGATTCGGCATCGGCTGACCGTTTGGCATCGGTGCTACCGGCTTGCCGTCCGGTCCCATCTGCATTGGCATTGGGCGATTCGGCATTGGCATTGGGCGATTCGGCATTGGCTGACCATTCGGCATCGGTGCTACCGGCTTGCCGTCCGGTCCCATCTGCATTGGCATTGGGCGATTCGGCATTGGCTGACCGTTTGGCATCGGTGCTACCGGCTTGCCATCCGGTCCCATCTGCATTGGCATTGGGCGATTCGGCATTGGCTGACCGTTTGGCATCGGTGCTACCGGCTTGCCGTCCGGTCCCATCTGCATTGGCATTGGGCGATTCGGCATTGGCTGACCGTTCGGCATCGGTGCTACCGGCTTGCCGTCCGGTCCCATCTGCATTGGCATCGGGCGATTCGGCATCGGCTGACCGTTCGGCATCGGTGCTACCGGCTTACCGTCCGGTCCCATCTGCATTGGCATTGGGCGATTCGGCATCGGCTGACCGTTTGGCATCGGTGCTACCGGCTTGCCGTCCGGTCCCATCTGCATTGGCATTGGGCGATTCGGCATTGGCTGACCGTTCGGCATCGGTGCTACCGGCTTGCCGTCCGGTCCCATCTGCATTGGCATTGGGCGATTCGGCATTGGCTGACCGTTTGGCATCGGCATCGGACGTCCCGGCATCGGCTGACCGTTCGGCATCGGCATCGGACGTCCCGGCATCGGCTGACCATTCGGCATCGGCATCGGACGTCCCGGCATCAGCTGACCGTTCGGCATCGGCATCGGACGTCCCGGCATTGGCTGACCGTTTGACATCGGAGATACCGGCTGTGACATCTTAGCCTGATTCTGCATGACTCCGACACGACTTACCTTATCAGCTGCCGTTTTATTTTCTTTTACTTCCTGTTTTTTCTCTTCTTCGATGTGGATACCCATATCAAGCAACAGATTATCCACATACTTCTTCATATCACTGATAGAAAATGTTCCTCTGCGATTTGTGAATGAAATTAAACGTGCAACATAATTATCTCTATCCATCTCAAAATAAGTTGCATCACAGATAATAGCTTTTACGAAATCCCGGACTTCATTCAGATCTGTTATCTCTTTATCAACTGCAGCGACGATAAAGGAAACCTCCAATGTCTCAGGATTGACAAATATATACTGAATATCCTTAGCCACATAGCTCAGGGATATCATATTCATTCCAAATGTTTCAAGCGCAGACAATACATTATACAACAATGTAAGCATCTGTTTCTTATTGATCTCTTTTTTCAGAAACTCTGTCATCTGCATCCGTTCACCGATCTGATATACAAATGTTCTCTGTCCTTCTTTTTCCTCAAGTGTATATGGAATGATCTGTGGAAATCTTCCGGACATACCCATATCCACTTTTGTATCAACAACATCTGCAGCATCTAGCAGATACTTGCATGTATATTCCTCGCCGGTTCTTGTAAGTATTACTTTGTTTTTCTTCATAACCCTTTTCTCCATTCTATCTTGTTATACACCAAAAGCAGGTATTGCTACCTGCTCGTGTTCACCCCTCCCCGAGGTGATAAATTTATTAACTTAATTTGAAAATAAAATCTTCTCCGCCGATCGTGATCATAGCATCATTCTTCAGTTTTACTTCCTGACCTTCCTCAAGCTTCACACCATCTACTAATGTAGCATTGGTTGCTTTGTTGTCTTTCAGGTAGCAGCCATCATCTCTCTGATAAATGATCGCATGAACTCTGCTGATCGCACCATTTCCGTCGATTCGGAAATCAACACCACGATTTGCTTTACCAAGCTTGAATACCGCTTTGTTAACCATCACACGTTCTTTCGTGTTTACTCTAATAATATATGGCATCGCCTTTGGTATGCCCGGTGCAGGCTTCTTCTCTTCCTCAGGTGTCTGATCCTTTATAACACTCATTCCACCTGTAAGCTCTACTGTGGTTCCGGTTGATGAACTCTCCTCCTCCGGCTTCTCCGTAGGCACAACCGGTGTCGTGAGTGTCTCAGGTTCTTTTGCATCTGCCTCATCTACATCACCTGCGCCTCTGATCTGCTCTGTCGGATTATCAACTGCTTCATCTATTTCCGTCTCATCTACTGCCTTCTGTATGATCTTAGCACGATTGATTCTAATATTCTTTATTACCGGTGGATTCTCGATCAGATTATCAAGATCCTGTGTATCGATCAGAACCGGTTTTTCTTCCTTCTTCTTTTCTTCTGCCATAATCTCAGTTACACCCTCTGCTGTATGGGCAACTTCCTTTATGTCAAATGCCTGTTCTGACTCCTCAGCTTCGGATGCCAGCATCTCTGTCATACCTTCTGCTTCTCCGTCATCCTCAGGAGTCTCTATCTTGATCTCTGTTGCAGCTTTGATCTCACCCGCAGCTTCTTCCGCAACTTCCGTCTCCTCTGCAATTTCTTCCGATTCATCGTCTTCAATCTCTGTATCTTCGTCTAAAGTAAGCTCCTCAAGATTGCTCTCATCAAAGACATCCATATTTACCGAGCTTCCGATACTGTCAGTATTCTCATTCAGATCCAGATCCTTGAATATCGTATTCTCCTCAGTAGGTTCTTCATCGTACATCTCAAGTCCATCATCATCGTCGTCAAACAGAATATCCTTGAACTCAGGAAGATCATCCAGTGATGTATCTGACTGCGGAACTTCAACTGACTGTGATACTTCCACACCTGAATCACCGACATCCATAAATTCTTCTTCCACCTGCATACCTGCAGATTCCATTAACTCTGTCAATTGCCCGACAAATCCCCTGATCGTGAACTTCTCTACATTCAGCATATTTATAAGCTTAGCAACATAATTACAATCTTCATCGTCCGCATATGTTGCATTCAGAATCAGGCCTTTTACAAAAGCCTTAAATTCCGCATTTGCTGCCACATCCGATCCTACCGGAATACAGATCATCTTTACATCAAACGTTACAGGATTTACATATGTAAAATCCTTATTCAGAATAACATATGAAACAGGGATTCCCAGATCACGCATATTCATAATTCCTGATGCAACCCCTCTGATTATACCCAGCATCATCTCTGCATGTACCGTGCCTGAAAGGAGTGCTCCAACTGTTGTTCTGTCCGTTATATTGTATGTAAGATAATCATTCTCATCATCTTCTTCATAAATGATATCAATGAGTTCTGCAATTTTATTATCATCAAGGTAATCAAGCAACTCTTCATCCAGATCTGTCTCATCATCCAAAACATAAGACAAATACTTTTCAGAGCCTATATTTCTTACTTTGAAATTCACTTTTCTCATCAAACAATCCTCCTATCACACGTTCTGCTGTGCATATAAGGTAACAAATTATCCCATTGTTCATGCATACTCTATAAGTATATATAATTTCACCATATATCGCAAGTCTTTTTAAAAAGAAATCGGCAATCTGCCCAATACATTACTGCGTATTAATATGTTCATCATATGTGGATGAGAAGATATGGCTTCCATCTCCGGCATCACTGGTATGATAATACAGATAATCGTTCTCATCCGGATATAATACAGCCTCTATCGATGCCTGACCCGGATTGCAGATCGGTCCTACCGGAAGTCCGGTATTTTTATAAGTGTTGTATGGTGATTCGATCTCCAGATCATCATAAGTAACCTCTGACTTATCATACATTCCGTCTGTCAGAGGGTACAGAACCGTCGGACACATCTGAAGCATCATATCGATCTTTAAACGATTATAGATAACACCTGCAATGATCGGTCTCTCACTGTCAATCTTTGCTTCACGTTCCACGATTGATGCCATGATCAGGATCTGATAATCTGTATATCCAAGATCTGCTGCCTTGGCACTGTATTCTGAGGTATAAACGCTCCGGAATTTTTCCAGCATCGTATCAATCAGACTTGCCGCAGTCGTATCTTCATAAATATCATAGGTTGCCGGAAACAGATATCCCTGAAGGTCGTACTTCGCACCATCTGTATTCATGTCTCCGGTACTGAACGGGATCTGATGATTTCCGTTCTTTACTTCATTCAGGAATTCCTCCGAGCTGCAAATATCCTGCTCCTCACATTTTGCTGCGATCTGTTCGATACTGTATCCTTCCGGTATCGTCAGTGTATCAACAACTTCCTTGACAGGTTCTACATAACAAAGTTCTTCTATCATCTCGAGTGTACTCATTCCGGTGTTCAGTGTAAATGTACCGGGCTGGATCCGTCCTCTGTATTCTGATTCTTTCACTCGTAATACAAATGCATATTCATACTTGATCAGTCCGGCGTCATGCAGGATCGCTGCCACCTTCTTTGACGATGCTCCTTCCGGAATCTCGATCGTTACATCTGTTCCCGATGCGCTCTCCGTCCCCTTGTACTCATCCATAAAGCCATCATAGACATTTTTAATCTTTAATCCGCCTATCACAACAAGGGCAATAACGACGACCAATACAATAATTACCTTAATACCTTTTCCGTTCTTCACTCTGCGTTTCTCCTTTTTCTGTTTGTAACTTTTTATTCCCCAATAAAAAATATACCCCAACCCAAAACAATGCATCCAACATTGACTTTGTAAAGCCTGTAATGATATGATAGCCTCATCATAAATGAAAGGATGCGATTTATTTTGGCAAATCCAATAGTAACAATTACAATGGAAAACGGTGATGTTATAAAGGCTGAGCTGTACCCGGACATTGCTCCTAATACAGTTAATAACTTTATCTCACTCGTAAAAAAAGGCTTTTACAATGGTTTGAACTTTCACCGTATCATCAATGGTTTCATGATTCAGGGCGGATGCCCGGAAGGAACCGGAATGGGCGGACCAAACTATAGCATTAAAGGTGAATTCTCACAGAATGGCTTCAAGAACGACCTGAAGCACACTGAAGGTGTTCTCTCCATGGCTCGTTCCATGCGACCGGATTCTGCAGGTTCCCAGTTTTTTATCATGCACAAGGCCGCTCCTCATTTAGACGGTGCATACGCTGCATTTGGCAAAGTAATCGAAGGAATGGATGTTGTAAATAAGATTGCAACAACCCGAACAACTTACGGTGATCGTCCTGTAAAAGAACAGAAAATGGCTTCCGTAACTGTTGACACATTTGGTATTGATTACCCGGAACCTGAAAAAGCCTGACTAAAATTCAGTATAAACTAAAACAGCCATTTTGGGAACAAATATTTCTCCAAAATGGCTGTTTTTTTTGCTTTTTTCTATAACCCGGCACAACGATTCTCAACCGTCTCAGGTGAACTTATTTTTCGTTCAGATCCACATTCCAGAAGCCGTCTAATGTAGCAAAATAATCATCCGGTGTCTCTGCCCTGCGGATCAGTTTGGTACTGCCGTCTTCACAGAGGAGAACCTCTGCGGATTTCAGCTTGCCGTTATAGTTATATCCCATTGCAAAGCCATGTGCACCTGTATCATGAATTACCAGAATATCTCCCATATCGATCTTTGGAAGCATACGATCAATCGCAAATTTATCATTATTCTCACACAGCGAACCTGTTACATCGTATTTGTGGTCGCATGGTTCATTCTCTTTACCAAGAACTGTAATATGGTGATATGCACCATACATGGCAGGCCGCATCAGATTAACTGCGCATGCATCTACACCGATATATTCCTTGTGTGTATGTTTCTCATGAATCGCTGTTGTGATCAAATGGCCATAAGGAGCCAACATGAATCGTCCAAGCTCTGTGTAAAGAGCTACGTCACCCATTCCTGCAGGAACCAGGATCTCCTCATATACCTTTCTTACGCCTTCGCCGATCGCAAGGATATCATTCGGCTCTTTATCCGGTGTATACGGAACGCCTACGCCGCCTGACAGATTGATAAAGTCAAGCTTTACGCCTGTCTTTTCCTTAATCTCAACCGCTACCTCAAATAAGGTTCTTGCAAGAACCGGATAGTAGTCATTCGTCACTGTATTGCTTGCAAGAAATGCATGCATTCCAAATCTCTTTACACCTTTGCCCTTCAGGATACGATACGCCTCAATGATCTGATCCTTGGTCATACCATACTTGGCATCTCCGGGGTTGTCCATGATTGTTGTGGAAATAGAGAAGGTTCCACCCGGATTATATCTGCAGCAGATCTTCTCAGGAATTCCTGCTGTCTTTTCAAGGAAGTCAATATGTGTGAAATCATCCAGATTGATCGTTGCACCAAGCTTCTTAGCAAGAACAAATTCTTCTGCCGGCGTATCATTGGATGAAAACATGATCTCGTCTCCGGTAAATCCCAGTTTATCTGACATCATAAGCTCTGTCAGTGATGAGCAGGCCGTACCGCATCCCTCTTCCTTTAAGATACGAAGAATAGTAGGATTTGGAGTCGCCTTTACCGCAAAGAACTCCTTAAATCCCTTATTCCATGAAAATGCCTGATATAACTTTCTTGCATTTTCTCTGATTCCTTTTTCGTCATAAAGATGAAATGGTGTTGGGTATTTCTTAATCATCTCATCAACCTGTGCTTTTGTTACAAATGGTGTCTTCATGATTATCTTACCTTCCTGTTGTATTTTGTGATTCCGACTATATATTTAAGCACACACATCTGAGTTTGTAAAGAACACATATCAGATTCTGCTTTCTCTATCTGTATAATGCCACGATCTGTGATCTCTTTATGCATTATTCTCGGCTGCAACAAGGTTATCGCTCTTATGCTTCTTACGAAGGAGCGGCTTCTCGATCTTACCGGTTGCATTTCTCGGTACATCCTCAAAAATAATCCTTCTTGGTCTCTTATATCTTGGAAGTTCCTTACAAAATTCATTGATTTCATCTTCGGTACATTCCATGCCATCCTTTGTCTCAATAATTGCCGCTGTAATCTCACCGAGTCTCGGATCCGCAAGTCCGATAACAGCTACATCCTTGATCTTCGGATATTTACTTAAGAAATTCTCAATCTGTACCGGGTAGATATTCTCACCACCGCTGATGATGACATCCTTCTTACGGTCAACCAGATAGATAAATCCATCTGCGTCCTGTTCCGCCATATCTCCGGTATACAGCCATCCGTCTTTTAATGTCTCAGCCGTTGCTTCTGGATTCTTATAATAACAGGTCATAACACCGGGACCTTTTAATATCAGTTCTCCGACATCTCCCTGCTTCACATCTTTACCATCTTCATCTACAATGCGCACCTGCCATCCATATCCCGGAACGCCGATCGCACCGACTTTATCGATATTCTCAACACCCAGATGTACCGCGCCCGGTCCGATAGACTCTGACAGACCATAGTTCGTATCATACTGATGATGCGGGAAGTATTCTTTCCAACGTTTGATCAGGCTCTGTGGAACCGGCTGTGCTCCGATATGCATCAGTCTCCACTGATCCAGCTTATAATCCGATAATTTTACTTCACCTGATTCTAATGCCAGCAACAGATCCTGTGCCCATGGTACTAACAGCCATACAATGGTACACTGTTCATCTGATACGGTCTGAAGAATAGTCTTTGCATTAACGCCCTTTAACAGAACTGCTTTTCCGCCTGTGATCAGACTTCCGAACCAATGCATCTTTGCCCCTGTATGATATAAAGGCGGAATACATAAGAATACATCATCCTTTGTCTGTCCATGGTGCTTCTGTTCCACCGTAGCTGCATGCATCAGGCTCTCATGGTTATGTAAGATTGCTTTCGGGAAACCCGTAGTTCCTGATGAAAAATAAATTGCCGCATCGTCGCTGTCCTTGATATCTCTTTTCTCAAAGGTACTGGAACAGTTTGCCGTAAGCTTATCATAGTCCTCTGCAAATGTCGGACAGTTACCGCCTGCGTATAACAAAATACGCTTCTCTGCAATCTCATCTACAACTGTTTCTACTCGTCCGATAAATTCCGGACCGAATACCAGAACATCCACATCTGCAAGCTCTACACAGTATTTGATCTCCTCTGCATCATAACGGAAATTAAGCGGTACTGCCAAAGCTCCTGTCTTTAATGCTCCAAAATAGATCGGAAGCCATTCCAGACAGTTCATCATCAGTATACCGATCTTATCTCCTTTCCGGATTCCTCTGGAGACCAGAAGATTTGCAAAACGATTTGCTTTCTCGTTAAATACATTCCACGTGATCTCTCTTCTATACTGACAGGTTGGATTCGCCTCGATCAGCTCATATTCTCTCCATGTTACTCTCCTTGTCTCTGTGACATCAGGATTAATCTCAACCAGTGCTACGTCATCCCCGAATTCTCTGGCATTTCTTTCCAGATAATCTATAATCGGCATTTCCATATTCCTCCATACATTGTAACTTTTTCGCTCAAACGCTTTAACGCGTTAAACATCCATACCCTTTAGTATACTCAATCTCCCTTGAATACACAAGCAGTTTTTTCTATATCTCAGGATTCATAGCCGCTTTTATAAAATCGATGTAATGATTCATGATGATATTTCCACAGAAAAGTGCGATCGCAAGCCCCACGCTTAAGAACGGGCCAAATGCAAAATGGTCGTTTTTACCATGACTTCTGCGAACCAGACAGATCACACCATAGATTCCGCCAAGGATCAAACCGATAAAGAAACCGACCACTGTTGCTTTCCAGCCAAGCAAGAAGCCGGCAGCGAACATCAGCTTGATATCTCCGCCGCCAAAGCCTTCCGGAATAAACAGAACGATCAGATATAAAGGAAGGCTGATACAGATCATTCCGATCAGTCTGGATACGATCGTAACCTCATCCATTGCAAGAAACTCAGATCCCGGAACTGCATCCGACACGAACTGAAGGATCAGAGATACCACGCCCATCACAAAGATAATGACATTCAGCATAAATGGGATCTCCATGGTATCCATATCTATAAAGGTCACTACGGTAAGAACTGCCAGAAACAGAAAATAAATAATCCCCTGTAATCCCATACCGAAAAATCCGGTAAATAAAACCGCTGCCACACCGCCAAATATAACAATCCCTGCATTTCTGAATTTTCCCGGTTCGTGCAACCGCTCTAACTGCTGCTTCTCCGGTATCCGGTAGATCACCTTTGTCAACAGATAGAAAATCGCCATACCTGCAATAAAAAATCCGAGGCAGACTGCCACCCTGCCAACTGTTCCTGATATCTCCAACCACGCCATATGTTTATACCCCTTTCACCTTTCATCTGTTTATAACTGCCTGCAAATCATCATTTCTATCTCTCATGAATAATTCCGGCATGAGCTTTACAACTGTTTATTTCTATCGCATAACCACATTATATACTTCACGCTTTGGAACGCCACGGTCTGCTGCCGCCTGTTTGATCGCGTCCTTTTTCGTCATGCCCTGTTTCTCATACATAGCGACATGTTCCTCTATCGTCATCGAAAGGAACTCCTGCTGCCTCTCTGCTTTTGCCGCAGCCACATCCATTCCCTCGATCACCATTACATATTCGCCCCTCGGTTCATGCTCTTCATAATAATTGATTGCCTCTGACAACACGAACTGCTCGATTGTTTCATGCCGTTTCGTAAGTTCCCGGCAAAGTGTAATCTTCCGGTCGCCAAGTGTATCAAATAATTCCGCAAGTGTCTTCTGTAATCGGTGTGGTGCTTCATAGATCACCATCGTTCTGGTCTCATCCTTTAACTCTGCAAGAACCTCTGCCTTTTCTTTCTTATCCTGTGGCAGAAATGCTTCAAATGCAAACCGTCTGGTCGGCAGTCCCGATGAGATCAGTGCCGTGATACAGGCGCATGCCCCCGGTACTGCTGTTACCGTCACTCCTGCCGCAAGTGCCTGCCGTACCAGTTCCTCACCCGGATCTGAGATCCCCGGTGTTCCGGCATCCGTTATAACTGCAATATTTGTTCCTGTAAGAAGCTTGTCCACCAGAACCTTTGCTTTATCATATTTATTAAATTCATGGTAACTGGTCATCGGTGTTTTTATCTCAAAATGATTTAACAGCTTGATACTGTTTCTCGTATCCTCTGCTGCGATCAGATCCACCTCTGACAGTGTGCGTACCGCCCGGAATGTCATATCTTCGAGATTCCCGATCGGCGTAGCGACCAGATATAATATACCTGCCATGTAGATTCTCCTGTTCTGTCTGTTTTATTTCTTTGCTTCCCCTTCATATGTATCGAGAAGCTGCTCCGTGTAAACACCCGGTTCTTTATAGACGATCAGCGGCGGCTCGATCTTGATTCTGGAATTACCGCCCTTTACGCCCTCTACGATCACCATATTCGGTTCTTTATCAATATATGGATGAATAAGCTGCATCCGTTTCGGTTCCAGTCCATTTGCCAGCAGCCCTTCAAAAATCTCTGCCAGCCGGAACGGCTTATGTATCATATAGAAGCTGCCACCCGGTTTCAGCAGATATGCCGCTGCCTCTATCACATCTGAAAGCGTCACGCAGATCTCATGTCTGGCAATATTCTTCGGCTCGTCAGGATTTGTCAGTCCATGATTCCCGCTGATATACGGCGGATTCGATGTAACGATATCAAAAGAGGCCTTCCTGTAATTACAGGAGACCTCTCTGATATCTCCATGATCGATTCGAACCTTCTGTTCCAGATCATTTAATCTGACACTCTTTCCTGCCATCTCTGCACAGGCATCCTGAATCTCCAGACCGACAAACTGACAGGTTCCGTCAGGCGGTTCCTTTGCTGCCAGCAGGATCGGTATAACACCGGTTCCCGTTCCAAGATCCATGTACATGCCATCCCGTCTGTGCTTTACAAAATTTGCCAGCAGTACAGCATCCATGCCAAAGCAGAACATATTGGGATTCTGTATGATCTGATACCCCTTGCATTGCAGATCATCTATACGTTCATCAGGGAGAAGATCAATCATCAAATTTGGATTTTCCTCCCTTATCTTCCAGCGCCTCCAGTGCTTTATATTCCTCGTCACTGATACGCTCTGTATTTCTTCGTTTCTTCGGTTTGAACTTCAGTTCACTGACCGGATACTCCATAACCTCTTTATTATCATCCTTATCCGTAACCACGATCCTTACTTTCTGACGAAGTACGCTTACAGATAAGACTTCACCCTTATTTCCATCCACTGTCCGAACAAAATCTCCGACATTTGGAAGCTTCTCATTCAGATACTCATATGTGTCCTGTTCATGTTTCAGACAGCACATCAGTCTTCCGCATACTCCGGATATCTTTGTCGGGTTCAATGACAGATTCTGTTCCTTTGCCATCTTGATCGATACCGGAACGAACTCTGACAAATGCTCATGGCAGCACAGCTCCCTGCCACAGATACCGATACCGCCAACCATCTTCGTCTCATCACGAACACCGATCTGACGGAGCTCGATCCTTGTCTTGAATACAGATGCCAGATCCTTTACCAGTTCACGGAAATCAATTCTTCCATCTGCGGTAAAGTAGAACAGTACTTTATTATTGTCAAATGTATACTCGGCCTCGATCAGCTTCATATCAAGCTTATGTTTTGCAATCTTCTCTTTACAGATAGCAAATGCCTTCTTGCTCTTTTCTTTATTATCTTCGTGTCTTTTCTTATCTTCATCAGTAGCTACTCTTATGATCGTCTTTAAAGTGGATACGATCTTACCATCGTCTATGTTCCGCTTACCCAGTACAACTTTTCCGAATTCTACACCACGGGCAGTTTCTACGATAACAAATTGTCCACACTCAACATCATGGTCTCCCGGTGAAAAGAAATAAATCTTACCATTCGGTCTGAACCGAACTCCAATGATCTCTTTCATTATTTATTCTCCTTTATAGTCAGAAGCATAAGTTCCATAGCCACATCAAAGTTAACATTTGCTTCCAGACGGATCTTCGCCTTATCCATTGCCTTTAAGACATCCTCAATTCCCTCATAGGAGATGTGGGATGACTGCTTGCGGATATCCGTATAATATTCCTTGAACATCAGCCGTCCGGCATTTCCGGTGATCTTTAACATCAGGATATCGCGATACCACATCATCATCAGATCAATATAATCACCGATCTTTAACTTGTGATGGTTCATATTCTTGATCGCAAACATAATATCGTCGACTGTCATATCCGGGATCTTGCGAAGAACACCTGTTACATCCTCTATGATTTCCTTGTATTCGTCACTGGTCGCAAGTCGGATCGCCTTACCCAGATTACCCTGTGCAAAGTCCATACAGAAATCCGCTTTTTCCTTTGGAAGCTTCAGCTCATTCATCAGATAGTCCAGTACATCCCGCTCTCTGACAGGCTTAATATTCAGTACGATACATCTGGAAATGATCGTCGGAAGAATCTTGTCAATATTGCTGGTCAACAGGAAAATGATCGCATACTCCGGTGGCTCCTCGATCGTCTTAAGCAGAGCATTCTGTGCATTTGCATTTAAAAGCTGTGCATCGTCGATCACATAGATCTTATACCGGCTGCTATACGGTTTGATCGTTATATCCTTATTTACCTGATCACGGATTTCCTCTACAGAGATCACATTTGGTTTGTCATGTGTGACCCATGTAACATCCGGCTGATTATCCGTATCCATCTGCTTGCATGATTTGCACTTGCAGCATGGCTCCGTTCCGCCTTCTTCACACTCCAGAGTCTTGATTATGGCACGCGTCAGAGTCTTTTTACCACTGCCTTCTTCTCCATTTATAATATAGCCCTGGGATACCTTTCCCATCTCTATACTTCTCTTAAAATGCTGGATTATATCTTCATGTCCGATAATTTCAGAAAATTCTATCATGCTCTTCTCCTTGCTTATGCTATGGTCTTGCCAGCCATTTTTCTACATACGAAATTATTATATCATGTATTGCTTCTTTTGGCAAAGCCGCATCAACTTTTACGATACGGTCAGGATTCATCTCAGCAAGGCATCTGTAACCCTCGACAACCTTCTTATGGAACTCCAGACTTTCCTGCTCCATACGATCAAGCTCTGCCTGGTTTTTCTTTCTGGCAATGCCGGCTTCCGCATCCAGATCCATTAAAAATGTCATATCCGGCAGGATACCCTGTAAGGCAAATTCATTCACCTTATAAACAGTATCAATTCCGAGTCCCCGTCCGATTCCCTGATATACAGCTGACGAATCTACGAAACGATCAGCGATAACTGCCTTGCCTGCAGATAATGCCGGCTTGATATTCTCTTTTACAAGCTGTGCTCTCGCTGCCGCATATAATAACAACTCTGTCATATATCCCATCTCTGTAAAATCTTTATTCAAAATGACTTCACGGATCGCTTCGCTAACCGCATTTCCGCCCGGATCTCTGGTTATGAGTACGTCATATCCTTTTTTATTCAGATAGTCCTTTAACAGCTCGATCTGTGTTGTCTTGCCGGCTCCGTCCGGTCCTTCCATCGTTATAAATATTCCCTGCATATGTTCCATACTCCTTTATCTGTTTTATCATATCGCCAATCCGGATCCAATTACCGAACCCTTTTGACAGCCCCAAATGTTATTGTACTATAACATTTTTATAACCTGTATATATATACCATCCGGCGGACATTCCACTCCGATCATGTTAAGCCCGGTTTCCACCATATGTATGATATCCCGGATCACCTGCGCGTCAATCCTCTCACCAGGTACGATAACCGAAGTTCCCGGCGGATACGCATACACATAATCAGCCGCTGTGCATCCTTCTGCCTCTGTCAGCTTCTTTCTGCTACTGTCAAATGTCCACGCCCTGCCCGGCGTCATAATCTGCTCCGGCAGATGAAACCTTGTATTAAACAAAACGGCATCCTCCGTCTCCGACAGTGTCGAATCTGTATCATACTCCCGGATTGCATCTCTTCCCGCTTCATCAGACGCCTCTTCCAGTTCTGAATCTATCTGTTTTAAGACCTCATACAGACGATCAAGCGCTTTTCTCTTATCCGCAAATGATGTCATGACGATCACATGCTGTGCTCCTGCCATCTCAACCACCTGATGAAAGTTCTCTGCCAGTACATGGGCAAGCCATGGGCCGGTCGCCTTTTCATACTTTTTGCCATCTGTATTATCCATATTCTCCGGGTATATGCCCGTCACTGTGAATACCAGCTTACATTTATCATAAGCATAACATGTCTGCTTCGGTTGTAACAGTCTGATATGCTTCAATTCCTTACATTTTTTTCTAAAATGCTTTAGCCGTTTTCGATATGCGTCAAATACTTCCGGGTGATTCACTGCATATACGACCGCTTTCTCCATGCTCTGTGTGAACAGATACGATGGTGATGACGTCTGAAAAATATGCAGATAGCGTTCCACCCTCGGAATCAGATCTTTCCGATTCACATGAAGAAGTGCGGTCTGCGTCAATGCCGGAAGTGTCTTATGTGTGCTCTGGATAACCAGATCCGCTCCTGCCGCAACTGCTGACAGATTCCGCTTCGGCATAAACGGAAGATGTGCTCCATGTGCTTCATCCACGATCAATGGGATATCATACGGAACAAGTACATTCTTAATTCCGCAGATATCCGAGATCACGCCCTCATAAGTCGGCGAAGTGATAACCACAGCAGCAGGCAGCTCACCTCTCTGCTTCATCTCCTGTATCTTCTGCCCGATCTGTTCCGGTGTAATATCTGCAAATATATCTGTTCCCGGCAAAAGCTCCGGCACAATGTACTCCGGTTCCAGATTCAACAGGCTTACTGCATGGCAGACAGATTTGTGACAGTTTCTTCCCATCAGAATCCTTGCGTGCTCCGGTGCACATGCAAAGAGTGCTGCCAGTATCCCACCGGTCGCACCATTCACCATCATATATGTCTTCTTTGTGCCGTAGAATCGTCTCATCTGCTCCAGACTGTCCTTCATGAACAGCTCCGGTTCATGAAGGTCGTCCAGCCCTTCCGCCTCCGTAAAATCCCGACGGAATAATATCTCCCAGAAATCATCCGCAAATACATCCTGCCTTTTATGTCCCGGCATATGCCAGGGATAATAGTCTCTTTTACTGTATCTGTCCAGATATTTATTAATATATTCTTTCAAGCCAATCTCTCCTGTTCTATAAGAATAAAGACCGGAGAATCTTATCCGCAGAAAATCTCTGTCCTCTGCAAATAAAACTATCCAGTCTCCATCCTTCATCTCTAGCTGCCGATTATATTGTGGATCATCTCAAGCTGACTGCGAAGTGCTTCCACATCGATCTGGCCCGGTGCAGAAGGAATACCCGCAGTTGCAAATGAGATGCAGTTGCCATACATTTCTCCGGTTGTTCTGGTTGATACGCCAAGCTCACCCATAGAGATAACGATAAGCGGTGTCTGATTCCCATACTCCTGCAATTCCTTTGCAGCCTGCATCATGTCGACAACCTGTGAGCCATCCTCAGGCATCATTGCGATCTTCGCAATATCTGCACCTGTGTCTATCATTTCCTTGAATCTGCCCACAATCTGTTCCATCGGTATCGTCGTCTTGAAATCATGATTGGATACAACCACCTTGATACCATGATCATGCGCTGCTTCAATTACTTCTGTAACAAAAGGAATATCATAGAAATATTCAACATCGATCAGATCAACCAGTTCATTTTCAACCACTCGTAACAACATTTCTCTGTACTGATCCGGTGTAATATCATGACTTCCGCCTTCACTTCTGGTCCGGAATGTGAATACGATCGGAAACTCTGCTAACTCATCCTGAATCTTCTCAAGTATTTTTAGCAATACATCCATATCCAGACAATCCTCAAAACAGTCTGCTCTGAATTCTACCAGATCCGTCTTAGATTTCTTGATCGTTCGTATCTGCATATCCACATCATACTCAGTCGGTGCTACCATAGGTACGCAGATCTTTGTCATACCCTCACCGATTCTTACATTTTTTACTTCTACAACATTCATATATGTGCTCCCGGAATACCTTTATCCTATTGCTCCTGTACATTTATGATCTGGCCATTGACAAGCTCATTGGCGATGGCTGTGATATCGGCATCAACCTCCTGATCCTTTCCGTTTGCCCAGACATTTACATTTACAACTATATAATCTTTATCGTTGATCGGATAGAAATAGTAATAATCACGAACCTTTATATCGTAGATATCTGAATCTATTACATAACAGTCCATTGTCTTGCCATCAGTTCCGGTCACCTGCTCCATCTTTTTATCAAGAACGCTGCCATCTTCTCCAAGATAGTCAAAATATGTCATAAAGTTCTCGCATTCCTTCTCTTTGTCGCAGTTCGGTGTCAATGTATAATATGCATTATATTTGTCATTGTAGATATCTATCTCTTCATCATCTGCATATCCTCTGTCGTAACCTGCCGGATCATTCAGGGCAACTGTATAGCCTTCACCCTTCATGACATAACCGGAATAATCTACATCATCAATGGAAGAACTGTCAATTACATATTCATCATCATTGTCACCATCATCAGTAGTTGCATCCGATGTAATAAAATCGTCAATGTCTATATCTCCGTTATCAACTGCAGAACCAAGTGCCGAACCCCATGCTGACACAATTCTCTGTGCTGCTTCCTGATTGATATTTGATTCCATATATTCATCTGTCATCTCAGTATAATCTACAACCTGCTTGGATTCGTCCGGCTTCCCGATCTCTTTTCCAAGATCACCAAACTGTACATCACCGGAAAGATCCGCATATACGGTATCGCCACCATCCGTAACCTTAAACGAATCAACTGTTGCGCCAAAGGATTTACCCTTCCGGACATCCTTCAGGCTTCCTGTCAGATCATATGCAAATACAGCCTCATCATTTGCAGTCAATGTCAGATGACTTTCAAATGCATTTGTCGATTTTGTGAAGGTCGCTGTCTGTTCCAGACCGGCAACAGCCTTATCATTTACAACAACGCTGTCTGTTAATTTATATACATAAGAGCCCTTTGTGTTCTCTTTCTTCTTACTGAATGATACGGATCCGAGTTCCTTCTCGTCCTTCTTTACGGATGCACAGAAATAAACATCATCCGCCGGGTGTTCTTCACCCATGTAATCCCATACAACAGATGCAGTTCCACCAAGAGCAGTAAACTTATAATCCATACTGATTCTTGCTAACTGATTCTTCTTAACATATATATTTACAACAAAATCTTTTGAGAACATCATTCCATAATAAGTTGGAATGTACTGAAATGCCTGTGATAATTCAGCTCTTGTAACTCCGATCTCATCTAATTGATCATCAGTAATATAATCAGATGCATAAGCATTCAGATAATTACAGAGTGCTGTCACATATGCCTTTACATCAGCAGTCGGAAGTGTAACTGTATACTGCTTACATTTTTCCTTGTCGCCGTTGTGATTCTCAATCTCTGCGCTCCCTACTCTGTCATAGGTAACTGCTTTCTTCAAATCCTCTGTAGCAGGCTCCATATACTTCTCATACAGCGCCTTTACTTCATTCTGGGTTGCTTCGTCCATATCTGATGTATCAAGTGATTTCAGCATAGCCGCAAGATCCATCTTGAACACAGAATCATACAGCTCAGGAATCTCAAAATAGAAAACCTTGTCAATGCCATAAAGATTTGCGTTTACGGTCTCGCCGGCAATAGTCAGGGAACCATTCAGATTCAGATTATATGAATTATCCTTCTGCTTCTCAAATGCTCCGCTTATTCCGTATGTAGATCCGGATAAACCATCCATTTTATAAATACTGTTCACCTTCAGGTTCATATCAAAATCCATCTTATCTTCACTGAACTCTGATACGCCGATTACATCTTCTAACGGTGATGAATCTACCGACTCGGTAACTGTATTCTTCATTGCCGCCTTAATTGCCTCGGCAGGAGTCTTTCTTACAAAGAAATAAACTGCAGTAACAATAGCTGCAACCAGCACAACACCTATAAATGTAAATAATGCGATCTTTCCACCTTTTTTCTTCTTTGGCACAGTCGCCTGATATGGTGTCTGGTCACCAAATTCATTCATGTCCGGCTGTGCATAT
>NZ_DS480319.1:0-73252 GCF_000154245.1 Clostridium sp. L2-50
GGAATTTTCCTTCGGGACAGCAGAGACAGGTGGTGCATGGTTGTCGTCAGCTCGTGTCGTGAGATGTTGGGTTAAGTCCCGCAACGAGCGCAACCCCTATTTCCAGTAGCCAGCAGTCAGATGGGCACTCTGGAGAGACTGCCGGGGATAACCCGGAGGAAGGTGGGGATGACGTCAAATCATCATGCCCCTTATGATTTGGGCTACACACGTGCTACAATGGCAGTTACAAAGAGAAGCGAAACTGTGAAGTGGAGCAAACCTCAAAAAGGCTGTCTCAGTTCGGATTGTAGTCTGCAACTCGACTACATGAAGCTGGAATCGCTAGTAATCGCAGATCAGAATGCTGCGGTGAATACGTTCCCGGGTCTTGTACACACCGCCCGTCACACCATGGGAGTCGGAAACGCCCGAAGTCAGTGACCCAACCGCAAGGAGGGAGCTGCCGAAGGCAGGTTCGATAACTGGGGTGAAGTCGTAACAAGGTAGCCGTATCGGAAGGTGCGGCTGGATCACCTCCTTTCTAAGGAAAAGGAAGAAGTAAGGGTTGTTATGTTGTTAAGCTTTCAAGGAAAAGCAGAATATTTGCTGGTGGTGATGCGCTTATGGGAAACACCCGTACCCATCCCGAACACGACGGTTAAGACGTAAGCGGCCGATGGTACTGCACTGGAGACGGTGTGGGAGAGTAGGTGGCTGCCAGCTCCAAGTTTGATCAGAAATGGTCAAAGTGCTTATCAAGTGTAAGCAGAAAAAGAGATGGGCTTATAGCTCAGCTGGTTAGAGCGCACGCCTGATAAGCGTGAGGTCGATGGTTCGAGTCCATTTAAGCCCACTCTGGGGGTATAGCTCAGTTGGGAGAGCACCTGCCTTGCAAGCAGGGGGTCACGAGTTCGAATCTCGTTATCTCCACGAAAACATAGGACAAGCGTCCGGTGTTTGGAAAGCGGTTCACGAAGAACTTGTTCTTCGGTGGAACGATTGACAAACAGGAGGACATTTGTAGAATGTCCGTGATGAAGTAAGCGAAGCTTACGAATCCCGGAAGCGAAAATAAAGCCTTATGTTTTAAATGTACCTTGAGAATTTCATACAGAAAGAAAAGAGATATTATTAATAAGCCATTAATAATTAACAAGACATCAAATAATCCAAGAAACGTTTCAAGAGATTGAAACAAACGCGAATCAAGTTATCGAAAGATAGCAACGGACCACAGCATATCAAGCTACGTATGCTGTAAGGTTAAGTTAGAAAGAGCGCAGGGTGGATGCCTTGGCACTGAGAGCCGAAGAAAGACGTGATAAGCTGCGAAAAGCTGCGGTAAGGAGCAAATATCCGATGACCCGCAGATATCTGAATGGGGAAACCCGGCTGAGTAAACCTCAGTCACCGTATACTGAATACATAGGTATACGGAGGGAACCCGCTGAACTGAAACATCTAAGTAGGCGGAGGAAGAGAAAGAAACATCGATTCCGTAAGTAGCGGCGAGCGAACGCGGAAGAGCCCAAACCGTTGTGCGTGCACGACGGGGTATGGACTGCGATATGGCAGTGTGGAAGATAGTAGAAGGGTCTGGGAAGTCCCGCCAGAGAGAGTGAAAGCCTCGTACATGAAATCAGAAACACGCCTAGCAGGATCCGGAGTACCACGAGACACGAGAAACCTTGTGGGAAGGCGGAGGGACCACCCTCCAAGGCTAAATACTACTCAGTGACCGATAGCGCATAGTACTGTGAAGGAAAGGTGAAAAGGACCCCGGGAGGGGAGTGAAAGAGAACCTGAAACCCTGTGTTTACAAGCTGTGGAACTGCGAATAAAGCAGAACCGCGTACTTTTTGTAGAACGGTCCGGCGAGTTTCTTGTGCTGGCGAGGTTAAGTACTTCAGGTACGGAGCCGAAGTGAAAGCAAGTGTTAATAGCACGTAAAGTCAGTATAAGAAGACCCGAAACCGGGTGATCTACCCATGTCCAGGTTGAAGTTGCCGTAAAAGGCAATGGAGGACCGAACGCACATCCGTTGAAAAGGGTGGCGATGAGGTGTGGGTAGGGGAGAAATTCCAATCGAACCCGGAGATAGCTGGTTCTCCTCGAAATAGCTTTAGGGCTAGCCTCGTATTAGTCTAGCGGAGGTAGAGCACTGAATATCCTAGGGGGCGTCAAAGCTTACCGAAGATTATCAAACTCCGAATGCCGCAGAGATGATGTACGGGAGTCAGACTGCACGAGATAAGTTGGGTAGTCAAAAGGGAAAGAGCCCAGACCATCAGCTAAGGTCCCAAAGTGTGTGTTAAGTGGTAAAGGATGTGGGATTTCGAAGACAACTAGGATGTTGGCTCAGAAGCAGCCATACATTCAAAGAGTGCGTAATAGCTCACTAGTCGAGAGGTCCTGCGCCGAAAATGTCCGGGGCTAAAACACACCACCGAAGCTATGGAATGTGAACACATTGGTAGAGGAGCATTCTTAACGTGACGAAGCTGTACCGGAAGGAGCAGTGGAGTGTTAAGAAGAGAGAATGCCGGAATGAGTAGCGAGATTTAAGTGAGAATCTTAAAGGCCGAATATCTAAGGTTTCCAGGGTAAAGCTGATCTTCCCTGGGTAAGTCGGGGCCTAAGGCGAGGACGAAAGTCGTAGTCGATGGATAACAGGTAGAAATTCCTGTACCACATACAAACAGAACTGTGGGGACGCAGAGAGAAAGCCAGAGCCGGAAATGGAAAAGCCGGTGCAAGCGAGGTATCCGTAAGGGAGGCAAAACCCCCTTGCAAGGAGAAGACGTAATGCGGAGTGAACTATAAGTAACGAAGCTGGTGAGCTAGCTGCCAAGAAAAGCCGCTATTGTTTTGTATGTGCCCGTACCGTAAACCGACACAGGTGGATGAGGAGAGAATCCTAAGGCCGGCGGGAGAAGTGTTGTTAAGGAACTCGGCAAAATGACTCCGTAACTTCGGGAGAAGGAGTGCCACAGAGATGTGGCCGCAGAGAAATGGCCCAAGCAACTGTTTAGCAAAAACACAGGTCTATGCAAAACCGAAAGGTGAGGTATATGGGCTGACGCCTGCCCGGTGCTGGAAGGTTAAGAGGAGAGCTTAGCGCAAGCGAAGGTTTGAATTTAAGCCCCAGTAAACGGCGGCCGTAACTATAACGGTCCTAAGGTAGCGAAATTCCTTGTCGGGTAAGTTCCGACCCGCACGAAAGGCGTAATGATTTGGGCACTGTCTCGACAACACACCCGGTGAAATTGAAATACCAGTGAAGATGCTGGTTACCTGCGCCAGGACGGAAAGACCCCATGGAGCTTTACTCCAGTTTGATACTGGGATTCGGTACTGTCTGTACAGGATAGGTGGGAAGCTAGGAAATGATGACGCCAGTTGTCATGGAGCTGACCTTGGGATACCACCCTTACAGTACTGGGTTTCTAACCTGCAGCCGTGACCCGGCTGGGGGACAATGTCTGACGGGGAGTTTGACTGGGGCGGTCGCCTCCGAAAGGGTATCGGAGGCGCTCAAAGGTTCCCTCAGAATGGTCGGAAACCATTCGAAGAGTGCAAAGGCAGAAGGGAGCTTGACTGCGACACCGACGGGTGGAGCAGGTACGAAAGTAGGACTTAGTGATCCGGTGGTATAACGTGGGATTGCCATCGCTCAACGGATAAAAGCTACCCTGGGGATAACAGGCTTATCACTCCCAAGAGTTCACATCGACGGAGTGGTTTGGCACCTCGATGTCGGCTCATCGCATCCTGGAGCTGTAGCAGGTTCCAAGGGTTGGGCTGTTCGCCCATTAAAGCGGTACGCGAGCTGGGTTCAGAACGTCGTGAGACAGTTCGGTCCCTATCCGGCGTGGGCGTAGGATATTTGAGAGGAGCTGTCCTTAGTACGAGAGGACCGGGATGGACGGACCGCTGGTGTATCTGTTGTTGACCAACAGCATGGCAGAGTAGCCAAGTCCGGCAGGGATAAACGCTGAAGGCATCTAAGCGTGAAGCCCCCCTCAAGATTAGATATCCCATTCTTTAAAGAAATAAGACCCCTTGAAGACTACGAGGTTGATAGGTCTGAGGTGTAAGTGCGGTAACGCATTCAGCTGACAGATACTAATAGGTCGAAGACTTATCCTGAGAGGTTCGAAAGATAAGCGAGAAAGAGATTGGAGAAGATGAAGTCGCGAGACTTTCTGTATGAAATTCTGAAGGTACATGAAATAGTTTAAAAAAAGAAAGCGTTAAAACGCTTTCTTTTTTTGTTTATAAATATTAATTTGAAATATGAAATAATCATTCTGTACCTCATAAAAGATTGTAAAATATAAAAATTAAAAAGCAACGGCATGTTATTCTTAGATAGCCGGATATTGAAGGCTGTTATGGTATATAAAAACTGATATAATGGTAAAAGATTATGTATTTTTATTGCAATTATATACATAAATCTATAAAATAGATATGGTGAATCATACATAAACTGTGTGAAAAAGGGTATTATTCTGATATATTATATCAGATAAATAAGAACAATAATTACAGATGTATTGTAATAGGAAGGAACGATAATAGCAGGCAGCTATTGAAAAAGGTATGGGAATAAAAGAAGAAACAATAAAAATGAAAGCGGCAGCACCTTATCTGGCAGCTTCCTCTGTAGAACAGAGAAATAAAGCACTTCTAATGGTTGCAGAGAATTTAAGGGCAAATGCGGCAAAGATTTTTGAAGAGAATAAACGAGATCTGGCAGCGGCAGAAGAAGATCATATTGCACAGGCAGTGAAGAAACGCTTGAAGTTTGATGAGGGAAAACTAAGAGATGTTATAAAAGGAATTGAGCAGTTAGTTGCTCTGCCTGACCCATTAGGGAAGGTGACATTAAAACGCCAGTTGGATGAGGGATTAGTTCTGAATCGTGTCAGCTGTCCGATTGGTGTTATCGGAGTTATTTTTGAAGCAAGACCGGATGCACTTGTTCAGATATCATCTCTTTGTATTAAGAGTGGAAATTGTGCGATACTAAAGGGTGGTAGGGAGACAACATATACCAATCGTATCCTGTTTCAGATTATACATGATAGTATAATAGATGCAGGGTTGCCGGCAGATTGTATGCTTCAGGCAGAGCAGCACAGTGAGATTGATGAACTTCTGTCGTGTCATGAGACGGTTGACCTTCTGATACCGAGAGGATCGAACAGTTTCGTTCAGTATATTATGAATCATACAAAGATTCCTGTTATGGGACATGCAGATGGAATCTGTCATATTTATGTAGATAGAGATTATGATCCAAATAAAGCGATTCCGATTATTATCGATGCAAAGACCCAGTATACAGCAGCATGTAATGCAGTGGAAACTTTGTTAATCCATAGAGATATAGCAGGAAAATTTCTTCCGGTTCTTGCAAAAGCATTAAAGGAAAATGGAATTACGCTTCGTGGAACAAAGGAAGTAACAGATCTGATTGGCGGAGAGACAATCGGTGAACAGGAGTTCAAAGAATATCTGGATCTGATTGTTTCTGTTAAGATTGTAGATACGGTAAATGATGCGATCGCACATATCAATAAATACGGTTCCCATCATACAGACAGTATCATTACCGAAAATGCGGAAACTGCAGAATTATTTATGCAGATGGTAGATTCTGCCGGAGTTTATCAGAATTGTTCAACTAGGTTTGCGGATGGTTTCCGTTATGGTTTTGGTGCAGAGGTTGGAATCAGTACAGGAAAGATCCACGCAAGAGGTCCGGTTGGTCTGGAAGGGCTTGTTACTTATAAATACAAGCTGTTTGGATGTGGACAGATTGTAGATGATTATGCAACAGGAAAGAAAGAATTTCATTTTAAAGATTTATAATAAAAATTATTCACAAGATTATTACAGGAGTTAGAAAGATGCATAAGGAATTTCGAATGGGAAATGAAGCAATTGCGCTTGGGGCAATTGCTGCCGGGGTAAATTTGATTTCCGGATATCCGGGAACGCCATCGACAGAGGTACTTGAGACGGTTGCAAAGAACAGAACAAATGACTGTTATGTAGAATGGTCGGTTAACGAGAAGGTTGCCATGGAGGTAGCAGCCGGTGCTGCTTATTCAGGAGCGAGAGTTATGGTAACAATGAAGCAGGTCGGATTAAATGTGGCATCTGATCCGTTGATGAGTCTGGAGTATGTGGGAGTAAAAGGCGGTATGGTGATTCTGGTTGCCGACGATCCGGGGCCGATCTCATCACAGACAGAACAGGATACGCGGACATTTGCAGCATTTTCAAAGGTTCCATGCTTTGATCCTACATCGGCACAGGAAGCTTATGAAATGGTACAGGAGGCCTTTGAGTACTCGGAAAAATATAAAACACCTGTATTCTTAAGACCGACAACAAGAGTGTGTCATGGATATGCAACGATTGAAGTAAAGGATGCGGCAGAATACAAAAAGAATGAATCGGAAGGATTTGTGAAAGATTCCAAACGGTGGGTTATTTTCCCGAAGCTGTCCTTTCAGGCACATCGTAATATTGAAAAGCGAAATGTCGAGCTGGGGGATGCCTTTTCTGAATATGACAGAAATGTTGTGAGTAGAAAGATAGAGACAAGATTTGGTATTGCAACCGGTGGAATCAATTATACATATACAATGGAAGCCCTGGGAGACGATGCAGAAAAAATAGCGATATTTAAAGTAGCGACCCCATTTCCGTTCCCGGAACGAAAAGCAGTTGAATATCTGGAACAGTTAGATGCGGTTTTATGTGTGGAAGAATTAGATCCGGTGATCGAACGTGCGCTTACCTATATAGCGGGCAAATATCATCTCCCGGTAAAGATCTATGGTAAGCTGACCGGTCATGTAGCAGCCTCAGGTGAGAACACGATTGACAGTGTAAAGGACAGTATCACACAGTTCTTATTGGATCAGGGTATTGCAGCAGACCGGTACAAGGCACTTACCGCAGGTGAAAAGAACAATCAGTCGGAAGAGTTGGCAGAGATGCCGGAGCTTCCGGTACGTCCACCTGTATTATGTGCAGGTTGTCCTCATCGTGCTTCCTTTTATGATGTAAAATGCGCTATGAAGGGAAAGAAGACAATCTTTTGTGGAGATATCGGATGTTATACACTTGGAAATGCCATGCCGCTTGATATGGTTGACACTTGTCTGTGTATGGGCGCAGGGCTTGGAATTGCGCAGGGGGTTTATCATACAGAACCGGATACGACATGTTTTGCATTTGTTGGAGATTCTACATTCTTCGCGTCAGCAATTCCCGGCGTCGTAAATGCGGTTTATAATCAGGCAGATATGACATTGATCGTTCTTGATAATTCCACGACGGCTATGACAGGACACCAGCCACATCCTGGAACCGGACATACGATGATGGGAGATATTGTAAATAAGATTGATATTGTTGGTATCTTAAAGGGAATTGGTCTTAAGACAGTAGAGACGATCAATCCATTTGAGCATGAAGCAGCGGTACAGACAGTTGCGCGTGTTGCAGCAGAACCGGGTGTGAAGGCAATTATTTTCAAATCTCCATGTATAGCCATTACGAAGTCGTCCAGATGTATGCATATAGATACAGATGCATGTATAGGTTGCCAGAAATGTATCAGAGAGATCGGTTGTCCAGCACTTTACACATTTGAAGGCAAGGTTTGTATCGATGAAAGTCTCTGTACAGGATGTACTTTGTGCAGCCAACTCTGCCCGGTACATGCAATCGGGGACGGACAAGAAGAAAGGGGGCAGGCATAATGAATAAGAATATTATTCTGTGTGGTGTCGGTGGACAGGGAACAGTGCTTGCATCCAAGCTGATCGCAGCCGCAGCTATGGAGAAAGGAATCCCGGTTATGAGTGCGGAAACGATCGGTATGGCACAGCGCGGAGGAAGCGTATTCAGCCACGTAAGAATGGGTGAAAATCTGTATTCACCAATGATAGCAAAAGGAACAGCAGATATGATCCTGGGATTTGAACCGGGAGAAACGGTGCGGATGCTTCCTTATCTGAAAAAAAACGGAGCAGTAGTCGTCAGCAATCGTGCGGTTATGCCGGTTACAGCATCGCTGGCGAAGACCGGTTATAACGGAGCATCTATGATCGAATATCTGAAGACACAGGTAGATCAGGTTTTGGTGATCGATACAGATCAGGCATGTGAAACTCTTGGGTCTGCAAAGGTGTTAAATGTCTTGATGCTGGGAGCCGCAATTTCGACCGGTATGCTTGGACTTGAAAAAGAAGATATCAAACAGGCTTTGATAAAAAGATTGCCGGAAAAATTACATGAGCTGAATTTCAGAGCACTTGATTATATACAATAAAAATATTTTATAAAATAGAAAGTTTGGAGGATAAATAATGGAGATTTCAGAGTTACAGATCAGTCAGGTCAATAAACAGATCGAAGCATTGATTAAGGCTGAAAGTTTTTATGGAAAGAAGCTGGAGGAAGCAGGAATTACAAGAATTTCGACACCGGAGGATTTTAAGAAGCTTCCATTTTCAGAAAAAAAAGACCTGAGAGATGCATATCCACTTGGTTTAATGACAGCACCGGAAAGTGAGATCGTTCGTATCCATTCATCATCAGGAACAACAGGACTTCCGGTTATTATTCCATACACAGCAAAGGATGTAGATGACTGGGCAATCATGTTCAAGCGTTGTTATGAGCTTGCAGGTATCACGAATATGGATCGTATTCAGATCACACCGGGATATGGACTCTGGACGGCAGGAATCGGCTTCCAGAACGGAGCAGAGAAGTTGGGTGCTATGGTCATACCTATGGGACCGGGAAATACGGATAAACAGCTTCAGATGATGCAGGACATGAAATCTACTGTCCTTTGTTCGACATCTTCCTATGCACTTCTTCTTGCAGAGGAGATCGAGAAACGTGGTATCAAAGATAAGATTTGCCTGAAGAAGGGTGTGATCGGTTCTGAACGCTGGGGCGAAAAGATGAGAAAACGTATCTCAGAGGAACTGGGAATTGAATTATATGACATCTATGGTTTGACAGAGATCTATGGACCGGGTATCGGAATCAGCTGTAAATATGACAACGGTATGCATTACTGGGATGATTATATCTATATCGAGATTCTTGATCCTGTAACCTTAGAGCCGGTTCCGGATGGCGAAATGGGTGAGATTGTTATAACAACGCTTGTAAAAGAGGGTGCACCTCTGATTCGTTATCGTACACATGATCTTTCAAGAATTATTCCGGGAGATTGCCCATGTGGATGCAAGCATCCAAGGTTAGGTGTGATTATGGGAAGAACGGATGATATGATGAAAATCAAGGGTGTAAATGTATTCCCAAGCCAGATTGAAGAAGTATTGAAGGAATTCCCTGAATTATCAAGTGAATATCAGATTCGCATCTCCCATCTGGATGGAAAAGATACAATGAGAATCTATGTAGAGACGGATGGAAGCGTAGATTTCGTAGAGTTATCTAAGCGTATTGCAGAGAGAGTAAAGAGTCGGATTGGATTTACCCCACTTGTTAAGGTTGTAGAGATTGGGGTGCTTCCAAGAAGTGAGAAGAAGACAAAACGTGTAATTGACGAGAGATATGAATAAAGCAGAAAGCCGGATATGATATTTCATACCCGGCTTTGTTTTTGTCAGTAAATTATGAATTACAGATCAAATTTTGTTTTTACAAAATCTTCAATGATATCAGCGGTCTTTTTGAAGCCCAGGACGGTTGAATTGATCGTCATATCATAGTTCTTACTGTTGCCCCATTCCATATCAGTGTGATCCTTGTAATATGTTTTTCTGTTACGGTCATGACGTTTGATCGTAGCTTCAGCATCACGTTGGGATAACTGCTTGGTTTCCATAGTACGCTGTAACTTTGCTTCGTTATCAGCAACAATAAAGAATGAAGCTACACAATCCATATCCTTTAATACATAGTCGGCACATCTGCCAACAATTACAAAGGATTCTCCGGATGCTGCCTTTTCTTTTATAAAATCGAACTGAAGACCGGCAAGAATCTCTTCCGGAGAATTGCTGTATCCCTGAACGGTACGAGAGAACAGATATTTTCTAGGTGACTCATCATAGTCTTTAATATTATCTGTATCAAAATTATTCTGTTTTGCAACTTCTTCAATTAGATTACGATTGTAATATGGGACATTAAAACGTTTTGCAATGTCCTGAGCAATTACATGTCCGCCACTTCCATATTCACGACCGATTGTGATAATAACCTGTTTGTCCATATTTTATAACCTCCCTAAAAATATGTAAGTTTCTTAGAAGACGCTGTTATATCGAATAAATACACCGAGTGTACAAATGATCATAACAAGAATAGTAGCAGGAGCCATCTTCTTACAATATTCGCCCCATCCGACCGGATGACCTGCTTTAGCAGCTACTGAAGTACCAACAACATTTGCGGAAGCACCGATAGGCGTTGCATTTCCACCAATATCTGTACCAATGGCTAATGAATAGGCAAGGACGGCAAGAACCCCACCATTACCTGCTGCAAGTTCTTTGATAACAGGAACCATAGTAGCAGCAAATGGAACATTATCGATAAAGGCACTGCAGATAGCTGAGAGCCAGATGATAATAGCAACCATGATATACATATTTCCACCGCTGACGTTTTTGATGAATTTTGCAATGACTTCCAGAATACCGGTCTGCTCCAAACCACCAACGACAACAAATAAACCAATAAAGAATAAGAGTGTCTTGTAATCAATCTTCTTTAAAAGTTCCAGTCCATGTCTGCCGGAACAGATCAGTGTGATTATAGCTATTATAACACCAATCGCAGCAACTGTCAGCCCTGTCTGTGTCTGTGTAAGAAGCAGAACAACAGAAAGCAGGAAAATAACACAGCTGAAGATAAATCCGGATTTGTCTGTAATTGCTTCTGAAGGACTTGGTATTGTTGAGGTATCAACCCCACCTTCATTTTGCTTTAATTCCTTATGAAAAGCAAGATAAAAATAGACAATCATAATTACCAGTGAAATAAGAACAAATACACCTGTATTTGTCAGGAAATCAAAGAATGAAAATCCAAGTGAGGTACCGATGATAATGTTTGGTGGATCACCACAGACGGTAGCAGTTCCACCGAGGTTGGAGCAGAAGACTTCTGCCAAGATCATTGGAACCGGATTGAATTTTAATAATTGTGAGAGTTCTACTGTTACAGCTGCAAGGAACAGAATAACTGTGATACTTGCAATGAACATAGAAAGAAATGCTGACAGGATCATAAAGGTGATCAGAATCGGAACAATTCTGTATCGTACAAGCTTTGCAATCAGCATGCAGAGCCATGTAAAGAAACCTGCACGTTTCATACCTTCAACCATGACCATCATACCGGCGATAAAAATAATGGTCGCCCAGCTGATACCGTTGGAATCTTCAGATGCTTGTCCAACTGTATGCCAGAAGCTGGTTGTAAAAATGCTTTTAACGTTTAACACTTCCATGATAGCCTGTCCACTGTGCAGACAGATACCAAGGACAAAGATGATGGTGAGTAATCCACAGCCCAGCGTTATAAGATAATGTTCGATCTTATCAAGAACGATCAGCACAAACATAGCCAGGAAGATGGTTACTGCTAAGATGGATGCTAACATGTTTCCTCCTTCTTGAGAGATACCTGAAAATCATAATGGTAGTATCTCTTCTTATTTATAATATTTTTTTTCCGTTTATCATTATAGGAAGATTGCACAAAAAGTCAATATTTTTCGGTAAAGGTTCGGTAAAGGACGATGAAAATTGATAAAAAACAAGTAAATATGACTAAAAATAGAGTGAGTAAATAAAAAATAGTCATTATATTTGGTACAAATATTACAATTTTCAACCGTATTGTGGATAGGAATAAAATTAATAAGAAGAAACTGTTGCATTTCCGTTCAGACTGGAGCATTATAGAGAAAGAATATTAAAGGAGAATGAGTAATTATGTATAAAATTATTTGTAAAGATGGCAGAGCAAAAAGAGCTACCTTTACGACTGTTCATGGTACAGTGGAAACTCCTGTATTCATGAATGTGGGAACTGCTGCTGCGATCAAAGGCGCAGTTGCTACGACAGATCTGAAAGAAATCGGCTGTCAGATTGAATTATCAAACACCTATCATTTACATGTAAGACCGGGTGATGAGGTTGTGAAGAAAATGGGCGGTTTACATAAGTTTATGTATTGGGATCGTCCGATTCTTACGGATTCCGGCGGATTTCAGGTGTTCTCGCTTGCAGGACTTCGAAAGATTAAAGAAGAAGGCGTTACATTTAACTCGCATGTAGATGGACGCAAGATATTCATGGGACCGGAGGAAAGTATGCAGATCCAGTCTAATCTTGCATCTACGATCGCAATGGCGTTTGACGAGTGTGCACCTGCAAAGGCGGAACGTTCTTATGTGGAGAATTCGGTTGCCAGAACCTATCGTTGGCTGGAGCGCTGTAAGGCAGAGATGACACGTTTAAACAGCCTGCCGGATACGATCAATAAGGAACAGATGCTATTCGGAATCAATCAGGGCGCAGTATATGAGGATATTCGTATTGACCATGCAAAAAGAATTGCGGAGCTGGATCTGCCGGGGTATGCTATTGGTGGATTGGCTGTTGGAGAGACAGCGGAGGAAATGTATCATATTCTGGATGTAACCGTGCCATATCTTCCTGAGAATAAGCCGGTTTATCTGATGGGTGTCGGAACGCCGATCAATATACTCGAAGCAGTTGACCGTGGTGTGGATTTCTTTGACTGTGTATATCCATCCAGAAACGGACGACACGCACATGTATACACAAAACATGGAAAACTGAATCTGAAGAATGCAAAATATGAGACAGATGACAGACCGATTGAAGAAGGCTGCGGATGTCCGGCATGTCAGCATTACAGCAGAGGTTATATCAGACATCTGTTAAAGGCAAATGAAATGCTTGGTATGAGATTTTGCGTCTTGCATAATTTGTATTTTTATAATAATATGATGAAAGAGATTAGACAGGCTATCGAAGAAGGCTCATATGCATCGTATAAAAAGTCTATGATAGAGAGTTTAACATCAAATGAAGTTTAGAAGGAGAATATTATGAACACATTAGGAATGGTTTTAAGCGGTAGTACACCAGCAAATACAGGTAGCAGCACAATGTTTATCGTTGTATATATCCTGATCTTTGCTGCAATTATCTACTTCATGATGATCCGTCCACAGAAGAAGCAGAAGGCTAAGACAGAGGAAATGCATAACCAGATGGAACCGGGTGACAATATTATGACAACCAGTGGTTTCTATGGCACAATCCTTGATATTGTAGATGACACAACTATCATTGTTGAGTTTGGTAATAACAAGAACTGTCGTATTCCAATGCATAAGAATGCAGTTGCTGAGCTTGAAAAGAAGAATGCAGCAGTAGTGGAAGAAGATAAGGAAAAGAAATAAAGAATATCTTTTTAGATAAGAAGATGTCAGAACAGAAAAATCTCCATGTTCAGTAGAAAATCTGAATATGGAGATTTTTTTCTGTTCTTCAAAAAAGATGCGCTTTTATATTGTCCAGAATTCCGGTGGTGATCCGCATACCGCCGCGACCGGTTCCGAGAGAGATGTCCGGTTTGATCACACCGTGGAAATCCGTACCGCCGGAGACAAACAAGTCATGTCTGTCTGCAATCGCCCGGAGCTTTCCGCTCTCATAGGAATTATTAGAAGAATGATAAGCTTCTAAGCCCTTTAACCCAAGTGGTTTCAGATAGTCCAGTAATTCCTCAATCTGGTTATAACCAAGCTTATAGAGTAATGGATGTGCGAGAACTGCACATTTGCCATATTGGTTGATGATCGAGAGAGCACGTTCACATGTGACCTCCGGTTTCGGAAGATAGTATCTGCATTTTTCGCCAAGGTATTTTTTAAATGCCTGATCCTTGTTCTTGACAATGCCGTCCTCAATCAGAACTCTTGCAAAATGCGCACGGGTAATAACTGTATCCGGATTTCCCTCTTGAAGTTTTTCAATGGTCATATCGATGCCGTCACGCTGAAACAGCTTGCACATTTCCACATTTCGATTAAAACGTGCATCTTTTAAAGCGTTCAATTCAGCAAGAAGTCCGGGATTGGTATAGTCCATATAGAAGCCCAGAATATGGATCTCGCGTGAACCATAGTTGCACGAAAGTTCGATACCGGGAATCAATTCCATAGGGAGAGAATCCTGTGTATCCGGGGCCGGCTGATGATTTTCCATGAACCGGATTGCTTCCGGGACTCCATCAACCGTATCGTGGTCGGTGATCGCCAGAGCGGCAAGTCCCTTATCAAGAGCCATCTGGCATACTTCAGATGGAGTAAAAGAACCATCCGAAGCAGTTGTATGGACATGTAGATCTATAAAACGCATATGTATTCCTCTTTTCTTTATACAATGTAGGATTGGTTTACCGAAATCTAAAAAGATAAAAGCAAACCAAAATAATTATAATATGAATCTAAAAACATGGCAAATTTTTAGACAAACTTATTGATATTTTTTATTAATTGGTATAGACTTAATTGACGGTTTATGAGAAAATATGTCTGATGGTTACGAAAAAAGAATAGATATTCATAACCGCTTTAAGCAGATTTTCATATTTCGAAAGGAGATTCACAATGATTTATTCACAGGAAGTTGAAAACATGTGCCCAGTTGGACAGGGCGTACATCATGGATGTGCTCCAATTCCAGAAGAAGCAAAATGGGTACAGGCAAAAGAAGTAAAGGATATTTCAGGCTTTACACATGGTATTGGCTGGTGTGCACCACAGCAGGGTGCCTGCAAGCTGACATTAAATGTTAAGGAAGGAATTATTCAGGAAGCATTAGTTGAGACAGTTGGATGTTCAGGTATGACTCATTCAGCAGCTATGGCAGCAGAGATCCTTCCGGGACTTACAGTTATGGAAGCTCTTAACACAGACCTTGTTTGTGATGCTATCAACACAGCTATGAGAGAGTTATTCTTACAGATCGTATATGGTCGTTCACAGAGCGCATTTTCAGAGGACGGACTTGCTATTGGTGCCGGACTTGAAGATCTTGGTAAGGGACTTCGTTCACAGGTTGGTACTATGTACGGTACATTAAAGAAGGGTCCTAGATATCTTGAGATGGCTGAAGGATATGTAAATGCTATCGCTCTTGATGAAGAGGGTATGATCATTGGATATAAATTCGTTAACCTTGGTAAGATGACTGATTTCATTAAGAAGGGTGATGACCCTAACACAGCTTATGAGAAGTCATGTGGACAGTATGGACGTGTTGCAGATGCAGTTAAACTCATCGACCCACGTACAGACAAAGAGATTGAGAAATAATAGAAGGAGGTAACGATATAATGGCATTATTTGAATCATATGAAAGAAGAATCAAACAGATCAATGAAGTATTAAACAGCTACGGTATCTCCTCAATCGAAGAGGCAGAGAAGATCACAAAGGATGCTGGTTTAGACGTATACAATCAGGTAAAGAGCATTCAGCCTATTTGTTTTGAGAATGCATGCTGGGCATACACAGTAGGTGCAGCAATCGCAATCAAGAAGAACTGCAGAAAGGCTTCAGAAGCTGCAGCAGCAATCGGTGAAGGACTTCAGTCATTCTGTATTCCAGGTTCAGTTGCTGATACACGTAAGGTTGGTCTTGGACATGGTAACCTTGGTAAGATGTTACTGGAAGAAGAGACAAAGTGCTTCTGTTTCTTAGCAGGACATGAGTCATTCGCAGCAGCAGAAGGTGCGATCGGTATCGCAGAGAAAGCTAACAAAGTTCGTAAAGAGCCACTTCGTGTTATCTTAAACGGTCTTGGTAAGGATGCTGCTCAGATTATTTCAAGAATTAACGGTTTCACATTTGTTGAGACTGAGTATGATCCATATACAAACACAGTTAAAGAAGTATTCAGAAAGTCTTACTCAGAAGGACTTCGTGCAAAGGTTAACTGCTATGGTGCGAACTCTGTACCAGAAGGTGTTGCTATCATGCACAAAGAGGGTGTTGATGTATCTATCACCGGTAACTCAACAAACCCAACTCGTTTCCAGCATCCGGTAGCTGGTACTTACAAGAAGGAATGTAACGAGTTAGGAAAGAAGTACTTCTCAGTTGCTTCAGGTGGTGGTACAGGTCGTACACTTCACCCAGATAACATGGCAGCAGGTCCTGCTTCCTACGGTATGACAGATACACTTGGACGTATGCACAGTGACGCTCAGTTCGCTGGTTCATCATCCGTACCTGCTCATGTAGAAATGATGGGTCTGATCGGTGCTGGTAACAACCCTATGGTTGGTATGACAGTTGCTGTAGCTGTTTCTGTAGAGGAAGCTGCAAAGGCTGGTAAGTTCTAGACCGAAAGCAACTTAATGAAATCGAGGTGTATGCCGAAGATTGAGTTTAGTTGAGTGGATGTCTGAAAGCTAAATAAAGAATAACTATCCCCGGAATTTTTCTTCCGGGGATTTTGCTACTATTGTACCAGTTCTATTTCTTCTATTAGTTGATCTAAAGTTCTGTGGGTATAAACTTTTTTTGTTACATTGGGGATCTCATAGAGATCATGATAAAATATCAGACCAGTTCATATGGATATAGTAGTGATAGAGAAACACAAATTTTTGTTGAAACATTTACGCAGATAAAAATCTGTTACAAACGCGGATTCAAGTGCTAAACTTGATAATAAGCGCAAGAATATTGGATTTGGATTGCAGGAATACCAAAGCCGTATGAGTAGAAAAGATATAAAAGAACATGACAGAGTATTGATTGAGCATGAATTGTATGAGATGAAGTTGAATAACAATATGATTCATATTGAGGCGCATTCTATTGCTACCAGAAAATACGGTTATCAAAAGGGAGTTAATGAATATTATGGTAACCTTGGGAAAAATAAAAAAGACAATAATATAATATCAGCGGAGTATTTTCCAGAAGATAGTAGGCAGGATATTGGAACATTTATTTATGATATAGAAAAAACATGAAGTTATTGAGCATAAATATTGTCAAAGAGATAGCAAAGCTAACTTGAAGACATATTTTAATAAAGCTATAAAAGCTGTTGAAAAATGTATTGAGAATGATAATTATCCTGAAACACTAGAATATATGTGGTATTAAAAGCACTCCGTATTAGCATAGTATTTTTTATGTCCCAAAATCGGCTTAAAACAGTAAAACTGTGACGATGAAATAACTCTGGCAAGAGAGATAGATCCATTAAATCCATGAATATCTTTCAGAGCTTATTATATTCGCGAAAAATACAAATTTTTTTATAAGAAAAAATTTTTGACAGTACGTAACGTGCAGATTTAATCTGGAAATAGCATCAGAAAGATCGCAACAAACGGAAAAGTAAAATTATAATTTGAATAGGAGACAAATGATATGCATAGAGAAGTGGAAGATAATACAATTATATTTACAGCATTTAACAGAAAATTGTTAAGAGATTTAGAAGAACTGAGAAATCTTTTGGTTAGAAATAAATCTGAGAGAGCTATGAAAAAACTGAATGAATTAATTGAAGATACAAAGAGGGATATAACCGAATAATTTGTAGCATGGGAAATGGTTCGCGAAAAAACCATTCTCTTTTATGAAATAAAAAAATCATAAAAGCCTTTGACAGCACGTAACGTGCGGATTTAGGCTGAAGGAGGATGTATATGGAATAATGGGAGGCAAAAGAAAATTATAATCACAGCATAAAGTCGATATGAGAACATTTCAGGTTTTGCTTAAATGTTAAAAAATGAAGCCTTGGCAAATAAACGAACGTTTACTAAAATAAAAGTGTAAACGGTCGTTTATTTTTTGCCCGGAGGTTATTAGTATGAGTAATAGAAAAGAAGAAATATTAATTGCGGCACTTAATCTTTTCGCCAGGGATGGTTACGACGCTGTCTCAGTCAGCCAGATAGCAGGAGAACTTGGTATGACAAAGGGAGATTATACCATCATTATAAGAGCAAAAAAGATATTTTTAACTGTATTGTGGAGCGGATGAAGCAACAGGATAGTGAGCAGGCATCAGATCATGATATGCCGGAGGATGATAAAGAGAGAATGCCTGAAAAGTATGAGACGGTGTCATTGGATGATTTTGTAAAATATAATATCATGAAGGAAATATTGATTTTTATGGTAAGAGTGGTTTCAGACAGGCAAGCGAGTATGGTATCCGTTATCACGGATTGCCGGAGGGGGAAGATGCATCATTTTTTTTGTGTAAAGAATTGATACCAGGGTTTCTGGATGGGATTACAGGGGAATATGCAACACCGGAGGGCTATCTGGTTGACGAGCAGGAAGTGGAAGAGTTTGATAGGCAGTTAACGATGTTCTTTTCTATTTTTAAATAATAGCTGTTGACAAGTAACCGATAGGTAACTATAATAAAGTGGCCAAAAGGTAACCGATTGATGAGGCTGATTTAGGAGACAAGTGTGGAGATTAAAGAAAAGAATACAAAGAACAAAATACTGGAAGAAGCTTTAAAATTATTTGCACAGAGCGGATATATGGGAACATCCATGAATGATATTGCTTCAAAGCTTGGAGTAACCAAGGCTGCATTGTATAAGCATTATAAAAGCAAGCAGGAGATATTGGACAGTATTATTGATAAAATGAATGAACTGGATATGGAGAGAGTAAAGCGGTATGAAATGCCGGAGGGCGATCTGGAAAAGGTTGTGGCCGAGTATAAAGAAACAGCATTTGATAAAATTAAGCAGTTTACAAAGGTGCAGTTTCTTCACTGGACAGAGGAAGAGTTTTCATCCTGTTTCCGTAAGATGCTGACATTGGAACAGTACAGGGAGCCGCAGATGGCACAGTTATATCAGAATTATCTTGCAGGTGGACCGTTAACTTATATAGAAGCTTTGTTCTCGGATATGCTGGGGGATACAAGAAAAGCCAGACAGACAGCACTTGATTTTTATGGGCCTATTTTTTTGCTTTACAGCATATATGATGGAGTAGATGACAAGAGTCGGGTGATAAGGCTTCTGGAAAATCACATGGATCATTTTCTACAGGAAATGCAGGAAAATATATCAAACTAAAATGTCCGGTGGTGTGATGCTGAAGGTTGCAGTTATGGAGATTTCGAGAATTATACAGATATTTTCGACAACAGGAGGAAGAAAATGAAAGATAAAATTTTCCCTAGGACATTCGATAAACAGATCGTTTATCTGAAAAATGTAATAAATACCCCTGATATAGAGGTAGGGGATTATACAATGTACAACGATTTTGTACATGATCCGATTGATTTTGAAAAAAATAATGTTTTGTATCATTATCCTGTTAATAAGGATAAGCTAAAAATTGGAAAATTCTGTTCTATTGCATGTGGAGCAAAATTTTTATTTACCAGTGCAAATCACGCAATGGAATCGTTATCTACGTATCCGTTTCCTATTTTCTTTGAAGAATGGGGGTTGGATGCAAAGAATATATGCGATGCATGGGATAATAAGGGTGATATTGTAATTGGAAATGATGTGTGGATTGGATATGAAGCAGTTATTTTGTCTGGTGTAACAATCGGTGATGGCGCAATTATAGGCACTCGTGCAGTGGTAACAAAAGATGTGCCTTCATATACGGTAGTTGGAGGAGTGCCGGCAAAGCCAATCCGTAAACGATTTGATGAAGAAACAATTCAGAAACTTGAAGAAATCAGATGGTGGGACTGGGAAGAAGAACGAATTAAAAAGAATATTCAGGCAATACAGTCTGGTGATATAAGTATGTTAGAGCGTATGAATTAGAAATAAAAACATGACTTTAATAAAGGATATATACCATTTTAATTACAAAAGAGGTGAATGTAGACATGAGTACATTTGAACATGATCTTACAAAAGGAAATATCTGGAAGCAGCTTGTATGGTTTGCTGTGCCGTTTTTTATCAGTAATTTGATCCAGTCCTTATACAGCCTGATCGATCTGATCATATTAGGACATTTTGGCGGAACAAATTCCATATCGGCAGCTAATATCGGAGGCCAGGTGCTTGTGATCCTGACAAATCTTGCCGCGGGACTGTCAGGCGGAGGAACTGTGATGCTTGGAAATTATCTTGGATCAAAACGTAAGGATAAGATTAATGGAGCGATCAGTACATTATTCATAACATTGACAGTTATGGCAGCAGTATTTATGGTACTGTTATTTATGTTAAAACAGCCATTACTTCGATTACTTGATACACCTGAAGAGGCATTTTCACAGGCAGAACAGTATTTGTTTATTTGCACTTTGGGCCTATTATTTATTTATGGTTATAATGCATTAAGTGCAATTATGCGTGGACTTGGTGACAGCCGGACACCGATGATCTTTGTTATGATTGCATGTGTGATCAACATTATTTTGGATCTGGTGCTGGTTGCCGGATGTCATTTAGGAGCCGGTGGTGCTGCTGTTGCAACTGTATTTGCACAGGGCTGTTCGATGTTATTTTGTATAATATATTTAAAACATCATGATTTTATGTTTGATTTCAAACCATCTTCTTTTCATTTTATAAAAGAGGAATTCCACACTCTGCTTCGTACCGGATTGCCGCTTAGTATTCAAATGGTTGGTACAAATTTTTCGTTTTTGATCTTGACTACATTCATTAACAGGGCGGGTGGTGTAGCAGCATCGGCTGCAGCAGGAATAGTAAATAACTTTAATGGATTTGCAATTCTTCCGGAAGCAGCGATCAGCTCGGCTGCATCAGCCATGATCGCACAGAATATGGGCAAGAAAGATGTGAAACGATCATCAAAGACTATGCACTGTTGTCTGGTTCTCTGTATTGGTGTGTCTTTGGTCGTGTTTACGTTGATGCATATATTCCCGGAGCAGATATTTCATCTGTTTGGCGTAAAAGAAGATGTCCTAGTCTATGGTATGCCGTATATCTTTGCTTTTTCGTTTGAATATGTGGGACTTCCATTTATCATGTCATTTAATACGGTTTCAACCGCAACTGGAAATGGATGGATTACGCTGGTTACAAATATGATATCTGCATTTATCGTTCGTATTCCGTTAGCATATGTTCTGGCATTTCTTTGTGAACTTGGTGTAAGAGGAATTGCGATATCTATACCGATCGCGACAGCCGTTGGAGCTATAATATCATTTTTATTTTACAAAGCCGGAATTTGGAAAAAACACATTCTGTTATAAAAGGATTTATACGCCATATCTGAAAAATTGAGTATAATATTTCTATCCGGGCAGTACAGATATAGAATGTACCTATTCCCGGCATAGAACGAAGGTTGTAGTATGTCAGTTTGAATATGGAGCGGAAAATGGCATTTTCAGAAAATACAAAAACAGAAATTCAGATACGAGAAATTAAGGCAAAGACAATACTGCTGTTTTTTATTGTGATCACGATAACAGTAGGGGTTGTTTCATTTATAATAACAAGAAAATCTTGAAACGAGATGCAGAATAAGGTTGTTAACCTGGTTGCACAAGGAAATAGGCAGCAGATTAATAATGTGAATAGCTATCTTGGAAAGATAGAAGATACGGCGGCATTGTTATTCTCTGATGAGCTATATTATGAGTTCGATTCAACGGCGCCGGCTCTCGATACATTTGAAAAGCTTCAGACCGAGAAGACGATCAAGAACCGACTGGATGATTTGGGTATTCTGGAGAATTTCTCTGACTTTGGAATCGTGTATGCAGATGATTCTACGATTGGCTGGATATCGAATACAACGATACAGTTATTTCCAAATGGAGGATTATTCGCTTATCTTGATAATAATATCAATAATTCAAAAACAGGATCCGGGTGTTTTTTGACTATAGTAAATGTTATGACCGGCTTTATTATCTGAAACGGTTAAATAAAAATGCAATCCTGATCGCAGAATTTTACAGCAGGGAACTCAGTGATGCCCTTACCGCATCTGACGATATGAGTGAGCTGCAGCCAGAAATGTTCTGGATGAAGAAGGTAAGCTTGTTGGTTATGAGAAGCTTGCTGATGATAAGAGAGAACAGAATACAGATCGGTTGGAAATTTTGCCGCCGATATTTGAGAAGGAAAATATCTACGATTCCTTTAAAACGAATGCTGACTATTATCTGTATGGTAAAAAGTCCAAAGAAGAAGTTGTGGATGCAATCGTAGAGTCCTTTTATAAATAAGTGTCAGATGATTCCTATCTTGTATCTCATCCTACAAAATGATAGAATAGACAACTGAAAACGATAACCTGCTGATTAGCAGAGATAACATGGAGGATAAATCATGGCATCATGGAGAGATAATATTCGTCAGGTTGAGCCATATGTACCTGGTGAGCAGCCAAAGAATACAAATGTGATCAAATTAAATACAAATGAGAATCCGTATGGACCGTCTCCAAGAGTAAAAGCGGTTCAGGATAATGAGGATCTGTTACGGTTATATCCGGATCCGACGGCAAGCGTACTGGTGGACGCACTGGCGGAGTATCATGGTGTGGATGCATCACAGGTATTTGTAGGTGTAGGTTCCGATGATGTACTTGCAATGTCATTTTTGACCTTCTTTAATTCGGATAAACCGATTCTGTTTCCGGATATCACATATTCTTTTTATGATGTATGGGCAGAACTGTTCCGGATTCCATATAAGCAGATGCCACTTGATGAGAACTTCCGTCTGAAGATAGATGATTATAAGGGCGAAAACGGTGGAATCGTATTCCCGAATCCAAACGCACCGACCGGTATCTACGAATCGTTGGATCATGTAGAGGAGATCATAAAGAACAATCCGGACGTGATCGTGATCGTAGATGAGGCATATATTGATTTTGGAGGAGAAACAGCACTTCCGCTGATCGACAAATACGACAATCTTGTGGTAGTCAGAACCTTTTCAAAATCACGTTCCATGGCGGGACTTCGAATCGGTTATGCGATCAGCAACTCTGAACTGATCAAAGCCTTAAATGATGTGAAATACTCCTATAATTCATATACGATGAACCGCCCGTCTCTGGTGCTCGGTGTAGAATCCATTCATGATGATGCATATTTCAGGGAGAAGGTTGGACAGATCATTGCAACCAGAGAAAGATTTGTGAAAGAGATCGCAGAGCTTGGATTTACCTGTCTGCCATCATCTGCAAACTTTGTATTTGCAACACATGAGAGTATTCCTGCAAAGGAGATTTTTGCTGCGGCAAAAGAGAATAATATCTATGTGCGTTATTTTGATAAGCCAAGGATTGACAATTATCTGAGAATCTCGATTGGAACTGACGCAGAGATGGACGCATTTGTTGCATTCTTAAAGGGATATGTAGAGACAAAGCAGAATTAAAATTTACAATGACTGAAAATTAAAAGCAATTATAGTATAAAGCTAATAAATAAGCCAAAAGAAAGATTTGTTTTTCATAAAAATATCAGAAAACAGATTTGATTTTGGCTTATTTTTTTTCGCGCAGTTATGCACGTTGCGTATATGTATGTGTTAATATAGCACAAATGACTCAAAATAGCACACGCAAAATGTTGACTTTAATCTAATCTCTTTTTATTATGGGAGTCAGAAATATTTCAGACAAAAATCCGGATTTTATCAATTTTCGAAACGTTTCAATATAAGTTACGAAGGAGAGATAAAATGAATTTTGAGGAATTTACAGAAACTATAAAAACAGGGTTGGTTCAGGTATTTGAGATGAATGATATGGACATAACCGTGAATAAAATAGTAAAGAATAATGGAATTATGCTGACGGGAATTAATATAAGACAGGCACATACGATGGTGGCACCTACGATTTATATCAATGATTTTTACAGAGAAGATGTGGATAAAAAGGAGATTGACAACATTGTACTGAAGATCAAACGAATCTATCAGGGAAGATGCAAGGAGAATCCGGTCGGGGAAGAGGTGAAAAATTATTTGGATTTTGACTGGGTAAGTGAGAGAATCTTTTATACCTTGATAAACCATTCTATGAATGAAGAAATGCTGCAGAATGTCCCATATCTGCCATTCTATGATCTGGCGATTGTATTCCGTTGTGTTTTCCATATCGGTCAAAATGGGATTGCGTCATCGGTAGTATCCGAGGATGATATGAAACGATGGGGGGTAGATACGAAATTGTTGTATCAGTTGGCAGCAAAGAATACGCCACGACTTTTCCCTCCTGTAATGGATAAGATTACTCGTTATCTGAAGGTTCATGCAAACGTGCCGGATTCCTTATTAGAAGATTTCCCGCAGGACGATGATAAACTCTATGTGCTGTCTAATTCGTTTGGGATCAACGGAGCAGCGGCGCTTTTATATGAAGGTCTGCTTGCGGATTGTGCAGATCTGGTTGGGGAGGATATATATGTATTGCCATCCAGTATTCATGAAACGATATTTGCAGGGGTGTCTATAGTAGATGATCCTGAGTTGCTGACCGAGATTGTTCAGGAGGCAAACGACAAAGTGATCAGCCAGTCGGATATATTATCCTATAATGCATATCGGTACAGTAGAAAGGCGAAAAGGCTAATGATGATCCGGTCGGAACAGGAAACAGTTCCGGTATAGATCTCAAAGTATAAAGGTACATTGAAAAATAAATAACAAAAGAACTAACAGCACGGACGGATGATTCTCTGTATTGACAAAAGAAAGAGCATGACATAGAATTAAAAGGTGTATTGGGTGTAAATTTATGTGTTGAGAGGAGAACGGTGTGGCTGAAAATTATGTATCAAGGAGAGATAAAATTGTTGCATCGGCAGTCGAATTGATCGGCGATCTAGGGTTGAACGCTCTGACAACGAAAAATCTGGCTCGTAAAGAAAATATATCCGAAACCCTAATTTATAAGTATTTCGGGGGCATAGATGAAGTACTTACAGAAGTAGTTCTGCAGTATGCTGTATTTGATAAAAATATTCAGATGACGGTAGTAAAGCAGAGTGGCTCAAATATGGATAAGTTAAGGTTTTATGCAGATACATATGCTACATACTATGATAATTATATCGGTATGGGAGCAATCATGTTGCATTATGAGGAATTATTACATTTAAGTGAGACACGGGAGATTATCTCAGAATGTATACTGAAAAGAAACGAATTTGTCTGTAAGCTTTTTGAAGATGCTATAGCAGAGAGAGAGATTCGGGCTGTATTTACCCCGAGAGAACTGACATTGATGTTTAATGGTATATTTACTGAAGGCTTACTGGAGCGAAGAACAAAGTATTCGAAGAAGACATTTCGTGTGGAAGTGAAGGAAATGTTGAACCAGATTGAAAAGATGCTGAAATTCTAGTATAGGAGGAAGTTTGTCATGAGAATTTTAATTGCTGAGGACGATGTTGCAAATGCAAAGTTTTTATCAAAATATTTAAGCAAATTCGGAGAGGTTGTTATTACACCGGATGGAATTGCAGCTGTGGATGAGTTTGTAAAACACCTGGAAAAAGGCGAAAACTTCGAACTTGTATGTCTGGATATTATGATGCCAAAGATTGATGGTTATAAAGTACTTGCATCGATTCGAAATGCTGAGAGAAAGCACGGGGTATCCAGAATGCTACGTTCCAAGGTAATAATGACCAGTGCTTTGGATGAAACAAGTTTTGACAGCAATCAGGCAAGTGATGATTATGATGAATACATCTGTAAGCCGATTGATATTATGAAGTTGAATGATATTCTTAAGAAATTGGATGTAATTTAGGACAGATAGATGGATTTGTTTGATTATATGAGAGAGAATCAGAAGGATGATGATTCTCCACTGGCAAAGAGAATGCGCCCGGAAAATCTGGACGAAGTAATTGGACAGGAACATATCATAGGTAAGAATAAATTGTTATATCGTGCGATCAAGGCGGATAAGTTGGGCTCATTGATCTTTTATGGACCTCCGGGGACAGGAAAGACAACACTTGCTATGGTGATCGCGCATACGACAAAAGCGGATTTCAAACAGATCAATGCGACAACTTCCGGTAAAAAGGATATGGAGCAGATCATCGAGGAAGCAAAGAATACGAAAGCTATGTATGGCAGGCGTACGATTCTGTTTATCGATGAGATTCACAGGTTTAATAAATCGCAGCAGGATTATCTGTTGCCGTTTGTTGAAGATGGAACGATCATATTGATCGGTGCCACGACGGAGAATCCATATTTTGAAGTGAATGGAGCTTTGATTTCGAGGTCGAATATATTCGAGCTAAAGCCGTTATCAAAAGAGAACATTAAAGACATTATCTTAAAGGCTGTTTATGACCAGAAGGGCATGGGAGCCTTTAATGTATGTATAGATGATGATGCGGTAGAGTTCTTAAGTGATATGTCGGAGGGAGACGCCAGAAGTGCATTAAATGCAGTGGAACTTGGCGTGCTTTCTTCAGAGCCGGCAGCGGACGGCAGGATTCATATAACTCTGGCAGTAGCAGAGGAATGTATTCAGCGGCGGGCACTTCGGTATGATAAAGACGGAGATAATCATTATGACATTATATCAGCATTTATAAAAAGCATGCGTGGATCAGATCCGGATGCAGCTGTTTTCTATCTGGCTAAGATGCTTTACGGTGGTGAGAGTATCACGTTTATTGCCAGGAGAATTATGATTTGTGCCTGTGAGGATGTTGGAAATGCAGATCCGAATGCAATCTGTGTTGCAACGGCATGTGCGCAGGCAGTGGAACGGGTTGGTATGCCGGAGGCACAGATCATACTGGCACATGCAGCTATATATGTGGCGTGTGCTCCAAAGAGCAATGCTATTGTGAATGCGATCTTTTCTGCGAAGGATGTCGTAGAACATGAACAGTCGGGGCAGGTTCCGGTCTATCTTCGAGATGCACATTATGGCGGAGCGAAGAAGCTTGGACATACAGGTTATAAATATGCACATGATTATCCCAATCATTATGTAAAACAGCAGTATCTGCCGGATGAGATTGCGGACAGGCAGTTTTATGAGCCGTCGGATAACGGATATGAGCAGAATATAAAACAATATTTTAAGAAGATAAAGGAAGGACTTTAATGGAGATAATAAAGCGGATAGCAGCTTTTCTTATGATCCTAGTGATCTTAGGACTGGTTGTTTGGGCGTTTATCCTTGGGATAACAGGAAGTGAATATTTTTCGGCAGCATTGTTTCTGTGTATTCTGGTACCGGTACTATTTTATGGAATCAGTCTGGTCACAAGGCTGCTTACAGCAAAAGGAAAAGAACTTGCGAATCAGACCGGGTCAGACGTCGAAACAAAAAAGAATAATGTTGAAAAATAAGGTATAATCTGATATACTCTATAAAGTTTTAAAAATTGAAACGAGGTATGTAACATGAGTTTATTATCACAGTGGCGCGAATATGCGTATGGTTTTGATGACAGAACACCGGAAGGAAAGCAATTCTGGTTTGATTATTTTCAGGCTGAAAAAGGAATCTATGAAACAATTCTTGCAACACCAAAGGCAGATCCTGTGAAAGGAACTGTGAAAGAACTTGCAGAGAAGTATAATGTCAGCATTCAGACAATGATCGGTTTCCTGGATGGAATTGATGACAGTTTGATCACATCTAACAATCTGGATGATGTAACAGAGGATTCAGAAGTAACACTGGGTATTGATTATGAGAAACTGTATATGAATATGGTTGGGTGTAATGCAGAATGGTTATATACATTACCTGCATGGGATAAGATCTTTACAAAAGAAAAGCGAGACGAGCTTTATAAAAAAGAGAAGACATCCAGAACACTTGTAAAACCTCCAAAGGTTGGAAGAAATGATCCATGTCCATGTGGTAGCGGTAAGAAGTATAAGAAGTGCTGCGGTAGATAATCAGTTACAGGGTAACTATAGCAGAATTCAATAACAGGGAAAGACAAAGAGAACAGACAGATGGTGGTATCCGTCCTGTTCTCTTTTCAGTTGAAGGGAAGAAACAATTGGAAAAGAAACAGCAATTCAGCAAAGAACAAACAGATGCGATCCGGTATGAAGATGGACCTATGCTGGTCCTGGCGGGACCCGGAAGCGGCAAAACAACCGTAATTACGTATCGTGTGAAATATATGCTGGAGCAGACAGGTATAAACGGGAATCAGATTCTGGTGATAACATTTACAAAAGCTGCAGCAAATGAAATGAGGACACGATTTGAGAAAATAAGTGGTTATTCCGATGGAGTTACATTTGGAACATTTCATTCTGTGTTTTTCATGATCCTACGTCATGCTTACGGATATAATAGTAGCAATATTATACTCGAATCAGAGAAGTATCAGATCATAAATGGAATCATTGAAAAGCATAATATGGAATATAACGGACAGGATGATTTTGCAAAGAATGTGATAGCAGAGATCGGCTTGGTAAAAAGTGAGATGAAACCGGTGGAACAGTACCATTCAGTGAATATGAAGGCAGATGATTTTCAAATCACTTACCGGGAATATGATGAGATCCTGCGTGCAAACAATAAAATCGATTTTGATGATATGCTTGTATTTACATATGAATTGCTTCGTGACAGATCGGATATTCGGAAAATGTGGCAACAGAGATTTCAATATATTCTGATCGATGAGTTTCAGGATATCAATTGGATACAGTACCAAACCGTAAAACTTCTGCTTGGAAAGAAACAGAATATATTTGCTGTAGGGGATGATGATCAGTCAGTCTATGGGTTCCGTGGAGCGGATACAAAGCTTATGCTTGGATTTCCAAATGAATTTCCGGGAACAAGGCTGGTATATCTGAATACAAATTACAGATGCAGCAGTGCCATTGTAGAATCTGCTTGTCGTATTATAAAGAATAATAAGGAAAGATATAAAAAGGCAATTCATTCGGCATTTGAAAAAAGTCAGTGTGAACGGGTTCATGTGATCGAAGTGGATGGAATGAGACAGGAAACAGACGGGATTGTACAGAAAATTCGGAAGATGAATCAAAACGGAATCCCGTATTCGAATATTGCTGTACTTTACAGGACAAATTCTGAACCATCAGGACTTGCAATGAAGCTGATGCAGAGTAATATCCCTTTTCGTGTGAAGGATAGTATACCTGATCTGATGTCACATTTCGTAGTTGTGAATATTCTTGATTATATAAAGGCAGCACTTGGAAACAGGGAACGAGCTTTGTTTTTACGAATTATAAATCGTCCGAATCGATACGTAAGCCGGGAAAGTCTGGAGACTGATCCGGTTGATACGGAACGGATGAAAGAATTCTATAGGGATAATAACAGGCTGGTACAGAATATGGTAACACTGGAAGCAGATCTCAGAAGAATCGCAGAATTAAAGCCATATGCAGCGGTTAATTATATCAGAAAAGCAGTTGGGTATGACGAGTATTTGAAGGAATATGCCTCATACAGAGGGATTAATCCGCAGGAGTATATGGATATTGCGGATGAATTTCAGGAAATGGCACGGGATGCGGATTCTTTTATTGAATGGTTTAATTTTTTAAATGAATACAGGATAAAGCTTAAGGAACAGATGAAAACGACGGATCACACCAGGGATGCAGTTGTACTTGCTACGATGCATGGGGCAAAAGGTCTGGAATTTGATCAGGTATTTATCATGAATGCGGTAGAGGGGATGACCCCTCATAAGAAGTCGGTTGCGGATGCTGAATTAGAAGAAGAGCGTAGGATGTTCTATGTTGCAGTTACCAGAGCACGGTACGGATTATATATCTATGTACCTAAGGTGGTTTATGGAAAGACAGCCCGGATATCGCGTTTTGTCACAGAGATGGTAGTTGATCATGATATGCTGCAGATTGGAAATAAAATCATCCACAAACGATATGGCAGAGGTGTCATAACATTTGTGGATGATAAAAAAATTTGTGTTTATTTTGAGAAAGACCAGATCACAAAAACATTAAGTATTGAATATACGATTAAAAATAATCTGGTTACCATGTCTGAAGATGACTAATCATCTTCAGACATGGAATTGAATTCCATTTCGTCTAAGATTTCATCAAAAGCATCTGCGACAATATCAAATTCTTCTTCGTCTTCGATCGGTTCTAAGGTGAACTCGTCATTTGGAAGCTCGATATAGCGGTATACAAGGACTTCGTCATCATCGTAGCCTTCCGGTGCTTCTATAGGAAGCAAAGCAATATAAGAGGTATCTTCAACATCGAAGGTTGCAACAATCTCACATTCGAGCTTTGTTCCGTCATCAAGTTCAAGGGACATCATTTCGATATCATCTAATTCTTCATCATTCTGTTTTGACATGTTTGATCTCCTTATCAAATAAAATTACCGGTAACTTTATGATATGTTGTTATCATTTAAAATCATATTGACCGGATAATTCCATGATAATGGAAAAATAACAAAAAGTCTACATCCAAATTTTTATAAAGCAATAAAATGCAGGTGCTTTATTCATTGAATTATATGTATAAATATGATAAAATTAATATTATTTTGGAGTTATTCCATGGGAGGAAATTAGAGAAGATGAAGAAAGTTGCTTATATTGCTTCAGAGTGTGTGCCATTTATCAAAACGGGTGGTCTGGCGGATGTTGTAGGAACACTTCCAAAAATATTTGACAGAAATGAATATGATGTTCGGGTTATTATGCCAAACTATCTTTGTATTCCAAATAAATACAGAGAAAAGATGCAGTACCTGACTCATTTCTATATGGATATTGGATACAAGAATGATTATGTTGGGGTTATGTATCTGGAGTACGAAGGAGTAAAAGTATATTTCATTGACAATGAATATTATTTCAATGGCTTCACTCCATATGGAGATGTAAAGTGGGATATTGAAAAGTTCAGCTTCTTTTCAAAGGCAGCGTTATGTATCCTGCCGGCAGTTGGATTTCAGCCGGATATCCTGCACTGCCATGACTGGCAGGCGGGTCTGGTTCCGGTATATTTGAAAACATTATTTGCCGGAAATCCGTTTTTCAGTGGAATGAAGTCGGTTATGACGATCCATAATTTACAGTTTCAGGGTAAATGGGATATCGATACGATCAAGGCGGATTCCGGTCTTCCGGATTATGTATTTACACCGGATAAGCTGGAAGTCAGAAAAGATGCAAGTATGTTAAAGGGCGGTCTTGTATATGCAGACAAGATCACAACAGTAAGTAACACATATGCCAGAGAGATTCAGACACCATATTACGGTGAAGGCTTGGATGGACTTCTGAGTGCAAGATGGCAGTCACTCTGGGGAATTGTAAACGGAATTGATTATGATGTATGGAATCCGGCAACAGATCCACAGGTATATAAGAATTACAGTGTAGATAACTTCCGTGAACTGAAAAAGATCAATAAGGTTGAACTTCAGAAGGAATGTGGACTTCCACAGGATGATAAGCAGTTTGTGATCGGTATCATATCCAGACTGACAGACCAGAAGGGACTGGATCTGGTTGATCGCATTATGAATGATATTTGTTGCGATGGTGTCCAATTTATCGTTCTCGGAACCGGAGATAGCAGATATGAAGATATGTTCCGTTATTATCAGGGCATTCATCCGGCAAAGGTTTCAGCGAATATTTATTATTCGGATGAAAGATCTCATAAGATGTATGCTGGCTGTGATGTTATGCTTGTTCCATCCAGATTTGAGCCATGTGGTCTGACCCAGTTAATGGCACTTCGTTATGGAACAGTTCCGATCGTAAGAGAGACAGGAGGACTTAAGGACACGGTAGAACCATACAATCAGTTTGAGAATACAGGAACAGGTTTCTCATTTGCAAATTACAATGCATATGAGTTGCTTGATGCGATCAACTATGCAAAGGAAGTTTATTATAATAATAAAGACGCATGGTATGGTATTCAGGAGCGTGGCATGAGAATGGATTACTCATGGTATAATTCAGCAAAGATCTATAATGATCTGTATAATTCATTATAAAATGAACGAACAAACTTATTTTTCATAAATGAAAAATCAGGCAGAAGATGTTGCGATACATTTTCTGCCTTTTTACCGCAGAACGGAGAGACAAGCTGCGTGAATATGAAAATATGCGGATCTGCGCAGGAAAGGTGGTTTCATATGGCTTTTGACGGAGTTGTAATATCAAATGTTGTAAGTGATCTGAAAAAGAAATTAGTGGATGGAAGGATCTATAAGATCTATCAGCCGGAAAATGATGAACTGAATATTATTATAAAAAACAACAGGGAGAATTACCGCTTACTGTTATCTGCAGATGCAAGTCTACCTCTGATCTATCTGCTGCAGGTGCCGAAGGAGAATCCGATGACAGCTCCGAATTTCTGTATGCTGCTTCGTAAGCATATCGGAAATGGCAGAATCGTAGATGTCTGCCAGCCGGGTTTTGAACGTATCGTGGAATTCACGATCGAGCATCTTGATGAGATGGGAGATCTGTGCAGAAAGAAACTTATCATAGAGATCATGGGTAAGCACAGTAATATTATCTTCACGGATGCGGATGGAATGATCATTGACAGTATCAAACATATATCCCATCTGGTAAGCTCGGTAAGAGAGGTACTTCCGGGTAAAGCGTATGTATATCCGCCGTCCGGTGATAAGCGTCCCCCATATGATGCAGACCGGGATTATTTTATATCTACGGTATATACAAAACCGGTAACTGTCACAAAGGCAATTTATTCCTCTGTTACAGGTATTTCACCGCTGATCGCAAATGAGCTTTGTTATCGCGCGGGGATTGATGGCGGACAGTCAACAGCAGCGTTAACGGATGTTCAGAAAGAGAAGCTGTATCAGGAATTTGAGAAACTGTTTTCCGATATTAATACAGAAAACTATGTGCCGAATATTGTATATGACGGGTATGTTCCGGTTGAATTTTCATCGGTAAGACTCAGTATGTATCAGGACTATCAGGCAGAAGATAAGGATGAAATTTCAAAGGTTTTAGATGAGTATTACTTTAAGAAGAGCAAGGTAACAAGGATCCGGCAGAAGTCGGCAGACCTGCGGAAGATCATCTCAACTGCGATCGAAAGAACCAGCAAGAAATATGATCTGCAGTTAAAGCAGATGAAGGATACCGAAGACCGAGAGAAATATAAGGTATATGGTGAGCTGATCAATACCTATGGATATGGAGTGGCGCAGGGAGCAAAGAGCTTCCATGCACTGAATTATTATACGAATGAAGAAATTGAGATTCCACTCGATCCAACGATATCGGTGCTTGAAAATGCCAAACGATATTTTGCAAAGTACAATAAACAGAAGAGGACGTATGAAGCATTAGAAAAGCTGATTGTTGAGACGGGACATGAGCTGGAATATCTTCAGTCGGTTCAGGCATTTATCGATATGACTCTGGATGAGAATGCATTGGCACAAGTGAAAGAGGAGCTTATGATAAGCGGATATATCAAAGGCAGATACGGAAAAAAGGGGGACAAGCATACGAATAAGAGTAAACCGTATCATTACATTTCGTCTGACGGCTTTCATATGTATGTCGGAAAGAACAATCTGCAGAATGATGAACTGACCTTTAAGTTTGCAAATGGTGGAGATATGTGGTTCCATGCCAAGAAGATGCCCGGATCACATGTGATCGTACGGATGGAGGGAGCGGAAGAACTTCCGGACCAGACTTATGAAGAGGCGGCAAGGCTTGCGGCATATTATTCCTCCGGCAGAGAAAATCCAAAGGTGGAGATCGACTATACAAAAAGGATGAATCTGAAAAAACCGGCAGGGGCAAAACCCGGATTTGTAATTTATCATACAAACTATTCTATGATAGCCGAGCCGACGATACACGGAATAGAAGAGGTAATCAGATAAAATATTTGATTTTTTATAGTGGTTGAAGTATAATATAGTATCCATTGTTTTAAGGAGAATGTGATTTTATGATTAAGAGTATGACAGGCTTTGGAAGAAGCGAAGTTGTTTCCGGAGCCCGTAAGATAGTTGTGGAGATTAAGGCTGTTAATCACAGGTTTTGCGAGATCAATGTAAAAACACCAAAGAAATTGAGTTTTTTTGAAACAACTATAAGAGCATATTTAAAGAAGTATATAGAACGTGGTAAGGTAGATGTCTTTATCACTTATGAAGATCTGACCGAGACAAATGTCTCAGTAAAATATAATAAGGAGCTGGCAGAGGAATATGTTGGCTATATGAATCAGATGGCAGCAGATTTCAATCTTACAAATGATATCAGTCCATCGGTTATATGCAGACTTCCGGAGATTTTTGTTCTGGAAGAGCAGACAGTAGATGAAGATGAGTTATGGAGCCTGATACAGGGTGCACTTGACGAGGCGGCTGATAAGTTTGTGAAGTCAAGAATGGTGGAAGGTGAGAACCTGAAGGTTAATCTGTTGGAGAAGCTTGATAATATGACGGCTGCAGTTGATTATATCGAAGAAGTTTCTCCGGAGCTAATAACAGCATACAGACAGAAGCTGATCGATAAGATTTCAGAACTGGTTGACAGTTCAGTTATTGATGAGAATCGTATTGCGACTGAGGTAGTTATATATGCGGACAAGATATGTGTAGATGAGGAAACGGTTCGATTAAAGAGCCACATTGACAGCACCAGAAAGATACTGGAGGCAGGCGGAAGTGTCGGAAGAAAGCTCGATTTTATTGCACAGGAGATGAACAGAGAGGCGAATACGATCCTTTCCAAGGCGAATTCTCTTGATGTATCGAACCGGGCGATCGAATTAAAAACAGATATCGAAAAAGTCAGAGAACAGATACAGAATTTGGAGTAAAAAAGATGGGAAACAGAGGTTCGTTAATTGTAATTTCGGGTTTTTCGGGAGTTGGAAAAGGAACGGTCGTAAAAAGACTGGTATCTGATTACGGATATGAATTATCTATATCAGCAACAACAAGAAGTCCACGTGCCGGTGAAGAACATGGAAGAGAATATTTCTTTATGGACAAGAGTGAGTTTGAAAATCTGATCGATTACGGTGGATTTATCGAGTGGACACAGTATGTTGAGAATTATTATGGAACACCGAGAAAGTTTGTAGAAGAAAGTCTGGATCAGGGTAAGAACATTATTCTTGAGATAGAAGTTATGGGTGCTATGAAGATTAAAGAACAGTACCCGGATGCATTGCTGATTTTTATCAGCGCGCCAAGCATAGACAGTCTGCGCGACAGATTGCGTGGAAGAGGTACAGAAGCAGAAGATGTGATACTGAAGCGTTTAAAGAAGGCAACAGAAGAATCAGCAGACATGGATAAATATGACTACATTGTTATCAATGATGATCTGGAGGAGTGCATACAGACGGTGAATTCAGTAATTGTAGGATATGCATGCAGAACATCGAATAATAAGGCATATATAAAAGAAATAAGGGATGACCTGAAAGGCATCTGGTAAGAAAAATAAATTCAGAAAGGGGATATAATATTATGTTACATCCATCATACACAGACTTAATGGCAGTTGTTAATTCAGAGGTTGAACCGGGAGAACATCCGGTAGTTCAGAGTAGATATTCTATCGTGCTTGCAACCGCTAAGCGTGCAAGAGAGATAATCGCAGGACAGGAGCCACTTGTAAATACAGCAAGCAATAAGCCTTTATCAATAGCAGTTGATGAGCTTTACAGCGGCAAAGTAAAGATTGTTGGCGATGACGAAGAAGAGAACTAATCAGAAAAAAGAGGTTGTTGCAGTTTTGCGCAGCCTTTTTCTTTTATAAAAAGGAGAGCGGCATATGAAAGCAAGAGAATTGTTAAAAGGATTACAGTATTCAGTAATCTGCGGAGACGAAGATGTTGAGATAAAAGAGATTTATAATGATTCCAGAAAAGTAGGGGAACAGGGGCTGTTCTTCTGTATTGTCGGGGCAAACTTTGATGGACATGCTTATGTAAAGAATGTAATTGATAAGGGAGCAGTCTGCCTGGTCGTTCAGAAGGATGTAGAGCCGGTTCCGGGAGTACTGATCGTAAAGGTAGACAGTACGAGATATGCAATGGGAATCGTCAGCAGCAATTTCTACGGAAATCCCTCATCCAAGCTGACAGTGATCGGTATCACAGGAACAAAGGGTAAGACAACAACGACATATATGATTCGCGAGATGCTAATGAGTGCAGGACATAAGACCGGTCTGATCGGAACGATAGAGATTATTGACGGCAATAATGTTACGGCAGCAAATAATACAACACCGGAATCCATGATCGTGCATAAGAAATTAAAGGATATGGTTGACAACGGATTAGACAGTGTTGTTATGGAGGTGTCTTCACAGGGGCTGATGCTTGACCGTGTGGCCGGGGTTGATTTTGATTATGGAATCTTTTCAAATCTTTCCAGAGATCATATCGGACCAAATGAACATAAGACATTTGAAGAATATGCGATGTGGAAAAGCAAATTATTCACAATGTGTAAAATTGGCATTTTTAATGCAGATGATCCACATGTAGATACAATGACAGAACATGCAACCTGTAAGATTGTAACATATGGAATTAATGGCGATTATGATTATAAGGCAAATAACCATAATCTGTATAATAAAGATGGTCATCTCGGTATCGGTTATCATTTGTCAGGAAAGTTAGATGGAGATGTGCTGGTCAATCTTCCGGGTAATTTCAGTATCTATAATTCCCTGGCAGCTATTGCAGTTGCAGATCTGATGGGTGTTCCATTTGACAAGATACAAGAGATCCTGAAAACGATCAAGGTAAAGGGAAGGGTAGAACTGATCCCGATATCGGACAAATTTACGATCATGATCGACTACGCCCATAATGCAGTAAGCCTGATGAGCATTCTGGAGACATTAAGAGAGTATAAGCCGAAAAGACTGGTCAGTCTGTTTGGCTGCGGTGGTAACCGTTCAAAAGAGAGAAGATATGAGATGGGTGAAGTGTCTGGTAATATGGCAGATCTTACGATCATTACTTCCGATAACCCAAGATTTGAAGAACCACAGGATATCATTAATGATATAAAGACAGGAATCAATAAAACTACAGGAAAGTATGTAGAGATTATTGACCGGAAGGAAGCAATCCGGTATGCGATCATGAATGCTGAACCGGGAGATGTGATCGTGCTTGCCGGGAAAGGACATGAAGACTATCAGGAGATCAAGGGCGTAAAGCATCATATGGATGAGAGAGACCTGATCAGAGAGGTACTGGAGGAAGAAGATGTTACCAAGATATGCGGATATAATAATCGATATTTCGCATGAAGCTATTGATCGTCCATTTCAATACAGAATACCGGATGGCCTGAGGGAAGATATCCGGCTTGGCAGTATGGTTAAGATCCCATTTGGCAGGGGAAATCATCTTCGAACCGGATATGTGATCGGATTTTCAGATCAGACAGAGTATCAGCCGGATCGGATTAAGGAGATTTCAGAACTCTGTGATCGTTCCGTGCCTGTGGAAGGGCGGTTGCTTGCGCTTGCGGCATGGATTCGTGAGAATTATGGATCTACAATGATCAATGCGATCCGTACGGTAATGCCGGTAAAAAAAACAATTCGACAATTAGTAGATCAGGTCGTGGTGCTTGCGGAGAATATGGATACAGAGCATCTGGCAGATATCAGGGAGCAATATCATAGAAAACATGCACAGGCAAAACTGCGTCTGTTACAGGCGTTAGAAGAAACGCCGGAACGATATCTTTCGATGGATGTCGTGAAGCAGAAATGGAATATATCACCGGCTACACTTAAAACGATGCAGCAGGACGGTGTAATTACTGTAATCAGTAAAGAACGGTATCGGACAGCAGGTGTTTATGATTATAAAGAGAATTTTCAGATCACTTTAAATAATGAACAGCAGGCAGTTGTAGATGAAGTGACTGGTGATATGGAACAGGGAAGACAGAAAACATATCTGCTACATGGAATTACCGGAAGTGGGAAAACGGAAGTCTATGTTAAAATTGTAAAAAAGACAATTGAGATGGGAAAACAGGCGATCATACTGATTCCGGAAATTGCCCTTACCTATCAGACAGTCCGCTATTTTAGAAATTATTTTGGTGACCGGGTGACTATCATTAATTCCAGGCTAAGTGACGGAGAAAAATATGATCAGTTTATGCGCGCGAAAAATGGAGATGTAGATGTCGTGATAGGCCCGCGTTCTGCATTATTTGCCCCATTTCAGAATCTGGGGATCATTATTATAGATGAAGAACATGAGACAAGTTATAAGAGTGATTACCCACCCAAATATCATGCGAGGGAGACTGCAGTAAAACGTGCAGAGCTCGAACATGCAAGCGTGCTTCTCGGTTCGGCAACTCCGTCCGTTGAGAGTTATCACAGGGCACTTAACGGGACATATCGTTTGCTTGAACTGCATGAACGTGCGGGAAGCGGACAGCTCGCAAAGACATCGATCGTTGACCTGAGAAAGGAATTAAAAGCAGGAAACCGATCTATCATAAGCAGGGAGCTTGCAGATGATATCGCGGATCGGCTTGCCCGCAGGCAGCAGGTAATGTTATTTATCAATAAAAGAGGATATAACAGCTTCGTTTCATGCAGAAACTGTGGTGAGGCACTTAAATGTCCGCACTGTGATGTCAGCCTGACCAGGCATGAAAATAACCGGATGATCTGTCATTATTGTGGATTCCAGATGCCTCAGCCAAAAGTATGTCCGTCCTGTCATTCCGGGCTGATCGGTGGATACGGAACAGGAACCCAGAAGCTTGAGGAGGAGGTTCAGCGGTTATTTCCTCAGGCGAGAGTCCTTCGTATGGATAAGGATACAACGGCAGCGAAGGATGCACATGAACAGATCTTAGAGAAGTTTGGAAACGGAGAAGCGGATATATTGGTTGGAACTCAGATGATCGTAAAGGGACATGATTTTTCGAATGTAACTCTGGTTGGAATCATTCTTGCAGATCTTACTTTATTCCAGAATGATTACCGGGCAGGAGAACGTACCTTTGATCTGATCACACAGGCGGCCGGAAGAGCCGGGAGAGGGACACAGCCGGGTAAAGTCGTGATCCAGACTTATAAGCCGGAGCATTATGCGATAAAGGCAGCAGCAGCTCAGAATTATTTGGATTTTTATAAGGAAGAAGAAGCGTACCGTGGACTTATGAAATATCCGCCGGAATGGAATATGATGGTGGTATTGATGGTATGTTCCGACGAGACTTTTCTGGATCAAATGGCGGAAGATATCTGTTCAAATATCAGAAGCTGTTCAGAAAATGACCGGGATATGAGAATAATCGGGCCATCGGCACCTGTAATAGCAAAGATACGAGATATTTACAGAAGGGTTGTCTATATTAAGAATTATCGGTATAATGAGCTGGTGGCTTTAAAAGACCAGATTGAAATATATGTATCAGAGAAAAAAGAACTTCAGGATTTTAGTCTGCAATTTGACTTTAATCCATTAAATATGTATTAAGGAGAGAATGAAAAATGGCAACAAGAAAGATAAGAATCGATGGCGACAGCGTTTTAAGAAAGAAATGTAAGCCTGTTACGGAGATGACACCACGGTTATCCCAGTTGATCGATGATATGTTTGATACCATGTACGAGGCGAATGGTGTCGGACTTGCAGCGCCACAGGTTGGAATTGTAAAGAGGATCGTTGTAATTGATATCGGAGATGAGCATCCATTGACGCTTATTAATCCTGAGATTATAGAGACGTCCGGTGAGCAGACCGGAGACGAGGGGTGTCTGAGCCTTCCGGGAAAGGTTGGACAGGTGACAAGGCCGATGCATGTTGTCTGTAAAGCACTGGATCGTGATATGAATGAGATCACGGTAACAGGTGAAGGCCTTCTGGCACGGGCAATCTGCCATGAGACAGACCATCTGGAGGGTATCTTATATAAAGATAAAGTAGAAGATGGTTTATACGAGACAGAATAGAAAAGTAAGCAGATAATAATAAGGAGGCAGAGACAGTCGTATGAATATTATATATATGGGAACCCCTGAATTTGCAGTAAAACCATTACAGACGATCGTAGATGCAGGACATAATGTCCTTGCATGTTTTACACAGCCGGACAAGCCAAAAGGAAGGGGCAAGACACTTCAGCCGACACCTGTTAAGGAAAAGGCTCTTTCTCTTGATATACCTGTCTATCAGCCGGTAAAACTCAGGGAAGAAGAAAATGTTCAGATTATCAGGGACTATCAGCCGGATGCTATCGTTGTTGCGGCCTATGGTCAGATATTGCCGGAATCAATCTTGAATATTCCAAAGTATGGCTGCATTAATATCCATGCGTCCCTGCTTCCCAAATACAGGGGAGCCGCTCCGATTGAATGGGCTATTATCAATGGTGAGACGGAATCCGGTGTCACAACGATGTATATGGCAAAAGGACTTGATACCGGAGATATGATCGAGAAGACGGTTGTTCCGATCACAGATACAGATACCGGTGTTACACTTCATGATAAACTTGCTGATGCAGGTGCAGCGTTGATCCTGTCTACGCTTACAAAGCTTGCGGATCATACAGCAGTACGAACCCCGCAGGATGATTCCTTAAGCTGCTATGCATCCATGTTAAAGAAAGAGCAGGGTGAGCTTGATTTTACGAAAGATGCAGCTTCACTGGAACGATTGATCAGAGGATTGCAGCCATGGCCGGTTGCTTATATGAAAATGAATCAGAAGACGGTACGTATCTATGAGGCTTCTGTATGTGAACAGACAGAGGAGACATTAGAGGATGGAACAAAGATCGTACCGGGGATGATCGTTCATGTGACGAAGAAAAACTTTACGGTTGCATGTGGAAGTGGAGCATTAACGATAAGAAAGCTTCAACCGGAAGGCAAGAAACCGATGGATTGTGCAGCATTTCTTGCAGGAAATAAACTTAAGACAGGTCAGATGGTATATGAGTAAAACTTCAAGAGAGATAGTTCTGGATATTCTGCTGGATATTGAAAAAAATGACAGATTTGCCGGTGAAGCATTAGGGGAAGCACTCCGGGCAAACCAGTTTATGAATAAAAAAGAGAGGGCTTACATCGGTCGGTTGACAGAAGGTGTAACAGAGCAGAAAATCAGATTGGATTATATTCTTAATCAATTTTCAAAAGTAAAAGTAAAAAAATGTAAACCGGTCATCCGCTGTATTTTACGGATGGCTGCTTATGAGATCTTTTATATGGATTCTGTTCCGGATGAGGCAGCCTGTAATGAATATGTGAACCTGACTGCTAAAAGAGGATTTCGGACATTAAAAGGCTATATGAACGGTGTCCTTCGAAACGTGTGCAGAAATAAAGCAGCTATCATCTTTCCGAAAAAAGAGGATGGTCTAGAAGCGTATCTGTCTGTTAAATATTCGATTCCGGAGGAACTGGTAAAATTCCTGTTAAATGATTACAGTGCAGAACAGTTAGAACAGATTCTGCAGGCGGGTGAAACAAATCGCGGAACGACGGTTCGTGTGAATACTATGCATACAACACTTGAGGAATTTCGGAATAATTTGATTGAAAAGGGCATAAAGGTAGAAAAAGGATATTATAATCCGACCTCTCTTATTATTTCGGGATATGATTATATTCGTATGGTTCCGGGATTTCATGAAGGCCTGTTTACGGTTCAGGATGAGAGTTCCAGTTTGCAGGTGCTTGCAGCAGGAATCAGACCGGGAAATGTGATCCTTGATGTCTGTGCGGCTCCGGGAGGAAAGACCATGTATGCGGCAGAACGCACCGGAGAGCAGGGACATGTGTATGCGAGGGATATTTCAGAAGAAAAGATCGATAAGTTGGAAGAAAATCTGGGCCGATTAGAGATTCATAATGTGACAACTAAGGTATGGAATGCAATGGAAACTGATCCGAAAATGATAGAAAAAGCAGATGTCGTTCTTGCGGATCTTCCATGCTCCGGACTGGGTGTTATGGCACGAAAAAATGATATCAAATATCATGTGACGGCAGACTCGATAAGTGAACTTGCCGAGATACAGAAGAATATTCTGGATGCCTGTGCGTCTTATGTAAAACCGGGTGGAACGTTAATTTTTTCCACCTGTACAATTGATCGGACAGAGAATGAAGAAAATGTAGAGATATTTTTAAAAAGGCACGAGGAGTATTATCTGGAAAGTCTTGCACCATATCTGCCGGAGAAGTTGAAAGAACGTGGAGAAAAAGGATATATCACGCTTTTGCAGGGAATTGATCATTGTGATGGATTCTTTATTTCGCGATTACGAAGAAAAAAATAATAGATGACAGAATGACACAGAGGAGTTGAGCTTCTCGTGTTATCAGTACATGATTCAGGAAGAAAAGAGTATGTTTACAGAGATAGAAGATATAAAGAAACTGGATATCCGTTCCATGATGTTTGATGAACTTGCGGTCTGGGTAAAATCAGTAGGACAGCCGGCGTTTCGAGCAAAACAGATATTTGAATGGGTTCATGCCAAAGGTATAGCACATGCGGAAGATATGACCAATGTTCCGAAAAAATTAATTGAAGAAATCAAAAAGCAGCACATGTATGGTGTGGAAGAAGTGACCAGACTGGTGTCAAAACAGGATGGCACAAATAAATTTCTGTTTCGTTTACAGGATGGAAATGTGTTGGAAAGCGTATTAATGAGATATAAGCATGGCAACTCTGTCTGTATATCTTCTCAGGTCGGATGCCGTATGGGATGTAGATTCTGTGCATCTACGATCGGTGGCTTGATCCGTAATCTGGAGGCGTCTGAGATGCTCGATCAGATCTATGCGATCGAACGGATCACGGGTGAACGTGTATCGAATATCGTTGTAATGGGAACAGGGGAACCACTTGATAATTATGACAATCTTATCCGATTCATTCGCATTATCAATGATGAGCAGGGTAAGAACATCAGTCAGAGAAATATCACGGTTTCAAGCTGTGGATTGGTTCCGCAGATAAAAAGACTGGCAGATGAAGGCCTTTCTATTACATTTGCATTATCCCTTCACAGTCCGACTGATGAAGACAGAAGAAAACTTCTTCCAATCGCAAATAAGTATTCAATTGCAGAATTGATGGATGTATGTCGGTATTATTTTGAAAAAACAGGAAGAAGGGTTACTTTCGAGTATTCACTGGTGAAAGATGAAAATGATACACCGGAACATGCATATAAGCTTGCTGAGCTTCTTAAGAATATGCACGGACATGTGAATCTGATTCCGGTAAATCCGATAAAGGAGAGAAAGTATTGTCGATCTCTCAATGATTCTGTTGAAAAATTCAAATATATACTTGAAAAGAAAGATATAAATGTTACAATAAGAAGGAGTATGGGCAGAGATATTGACGCTGCCTGTGGTCAGCTTCGGAGAAAATATGAAGAAGCAAAAGATACTTTTTAGACGGGAGGCAGCAAATGAGATCTGATGGAAGAACCGACATCGGTAAGAAAAGAGTTCAGAATCAGGACAGCATTTTCTTTACAGATGAGCCGATCGGACCATTACCCAATCTTTATATAGTGGCAGACGGAATGGGTGGTCATAAGGCAGGAGATGTTGCATCAAAGACTGCGATAGAATGTGTAACTGAATATATAAAAGAGAGTGCAATAAATAACTCGGTATCCGTTCTAAAAAGAGCGATTCTGTATGCCAATGACAAGATATATAAAATGGCAAAGGAAAATGAGGATTGGAAGGGAATGGGAACGACCCTTGTAGCTGCTGTATGTGAGGATGATATATTATATGTAGCAAATATCGGTGACAGCAGATTGTATTTCATAGATGATGAGATACGGCAGGTAACGATGGATCATTCACTGGTTGAAGAGCTGATCCGTTCCGGTCAGCTTGATCGAAATAAAGGACGTAACCATCCGGAAAAGAACATTATTACTAGAGCACTTGGAATATCTGACAAGATTATGACAGACTTTTTTGAATTAGAGATGAAACAGGGGGATGGAATCCTTCTTTGCTCAGATGGTCTTTCTAATATGCTTGAGGATGATGAGATAAAAGAAATCGTGTTGGAGAGCAGCGGGGATATAACAGCAGCGGTTGAAAAGTTGATAGACAGAGCGAATTACTATGGTGGTAGAGATAATATATCCGTAGTGGTAGCTGTAAAATAGTGAGAGGTGTAAGCATGTTAAATCCAGGAATGATACTCAGTAATCGTTATGAGATAATAGAATTGATCGGTACAGGCGGTATGTCAGAAGTCTATAAGGCAAAATGTCATGTACTGAACAGATATGTTGCAATTAAAGTATTAAAACCGGAATTTAGTTCTGATGTAAATTTTGTTACAAAGTTTAGAATTGAAGCACAGTCCGCAGCCGGACTTTCTCATCCGAATATCGTAAACGTATATGATGTCGGAGAGGATAATGGTATCTATTATATAGTAATGGAACTTGTAGAGGGCATTACTTTAAAAGAATATATTCAGAAAAAAGGCAGATTGCTGCCTGAGCAGGCAATTGATTTTTCTATTCAGATAGCCCAAGGCCTGGAGGTAGCTCATCAGAACCATACGATCCACCGAGATATTAAGCCGCAGAATATTATTGTATCGAAAAATGGCGGAATCAAGGTTACAGATTTTGGTATTGCAAGAGCTGCTTCATCAAATACAATGACAGCGAATGCAATGGGAAGTGTACATTATATCTCTCCGGAGCAGGCAAGAGGCGGATTCAGTGATGAGAGAAGCGATATATATTCTCTTGGTATCACCATGTATGAGATGGTTACGGGACATGTACCGTTTGAAGGCGAGAATAATGTTGCAGTCGCTCTTATGCATATACAGGGAGAGATGGTTTCTCCTAGAGAATATTATCCGGATATTCCAACCAGTTTGGAAAAGATAATTTTAAAATGCACACAGAAGAAAGCAGAACGCAGATATTTGACTGCAAGCGCATTGATTGCAGATTTGAAACGTGTACAGGCAAATCCTGACATAGATTGTGTTGTAGTTCCACCGGTTGTACCAAATTCACCGACGGTAGAGATCACATCGGATGAGATGAAAGCGATCAAAGAGGGCAGACAGATGAATGAAGCACCTGTTGTTGAGGAAACTCCGTCAAGTGTAGTGGAACGTCCGGATATTACTCCGATCATTCCGCCATCCAAATTTGATAATCTGTTTGACGATGATGACGATGATGATTCATATGGTGATGAGGGGATGGCTCCGGAGGACGATGATGATAATGAGATCGAGGAATTGGATCCGAAGCTTAAGAAGATCATTATGATATCCAGTGTAGCAGTTGTGATTATCATTGCGATTCTTGTTGCAATCCTGATTCTTAAGATTACAAGCCCCGGTGGACTTGGAGGAATATTCTCCGGAAATAATAAAAAGACGGAAAACAGTTCAGAAGAAAATTCAGGAGATTCCACCGAAGATGGATCTACAGATGAGGATACTTCGGATAAGGCGACGATTCCTATGGTCAATGTAGTAGGTCTTTATAAGACGGCTGCAGAAGAAGAATTAAAGAAAGCAGGATTTACTGCATATACAATTGAGACGGCAACGGATGATAAGGTAGAAGAAGGTTATGTTATCAGTCAGAGTGTAGATGAAGGAACAGCGATTCCTGCTGATGAGAAAATTGTTATTACGGTATCAGAGGGAAAAGAAGATGTCGAAGTACCTAATGTAACAGGTTATTCGGATGATCAGGCAACTACACTTCTTACGGAAGCCGGATTTGTTGTTACTCATGGTTATGAATATGATGATACGGTAGAGAAGAATAAGGTTATCAGTCAGTCACCGGAAGGAAAAACGATGCAGAAATCCGGTTCAACAGTTAAGATCATAATAAGTAATGGTAAAGAGGTTGAGGAAGTTGAGGTCCCGAATCTGGTTGGTAAATCTGAAAGCAAGGCAGCCGAATTGTTGGAAAAGGCAGGATTAAGCGGTAAAGTATCGCATGCAAACAGTGATGAGGTTAAGAAAGGTCAGGTTATCAGTCAGGATGTTTCAGCCGGCTCGTCTGTAGAAAAAGGTTCAACAGTTGGTTATGTGATCAGTGATGGACCTGAAAAAGTAACATATTCTGTTAAATTTACAGGAAGTATAACAAATTCCGGATTCGATTTTGCAACCTTTGGAAATGTGACAGTCAATGTTACCTATACGGTTGGTGACGCAACCTATAAGTTGTATTCCGGAGCTGCAGGAGAGGATTCGTTCCCTCTGGATATAGGATCTGCAGATCCTATCGGTGGCTTATCGCAGAACTCCGGTACATTTGCAGTAACAATTACGGATTCAGATGGAATAGATGTAACATCGAGCTTTAATACCAGTGGTCTGTCTGCGTCATTCTCAAAGGAATAGGAGAGATTATGACAGGAAAGATCATAAAAGGTATTGGAGGTTTCTACTATGTCGTCTGCGAAAACGGCGTCACATATGAGTGTAAAGCAAAAGGAGTTTTTCGAAATCGAAAGATCAAGCCTTTAGTTGGTGACAATGTAGAGATAGAGATATTAGATGCGGAGAAGAATCTGGGCAATATTGAAGATATATTGCCCAGATTTAACTGGTTAAACAGACCTGCAGTTGCAAACGTAGATCAGACTGTAATTATTTTTGCAGTGTCTGCACCAGCACCTAACTTCAATCTGCTTGACCGCTTTCTGATCAATATGGAGCAGCATGAAGTTCCGACTATAATCTGCTTTAATAAGATAGATTTGGAAGGATTTCGTCAAAGTGAGGATATATGCAGATCTTATACAAAGAGCGGATATGAAGTGTTGTTTATCAGTGCGGAGAGCGGTTATGGAATCCATACATTAGAAGCAGTTATAAAAGGAAAGACAACGGTATTTGCAGGCCCGTCAGGAGTAGGTAAATCCTCGACGCTTAATTCGTTGTTTCCGGATGCAAATGTACAAACTGGTGGATTAAGTGAGAAGATACAGCGTGGAAAGCATACAACGAGGCATTCTGAGTTAATGTTTGTAGATGATGATACTTATATTATGGATACACCGGGTTTCAGTTCGTTATATACAGAAGGAATCGAAGCAGAAGATCTGAAGCTGTATTTTCCTGAGATTGCAGCATATACAGGAACCTGCAAATTCAATATGTGTAATCATATCAGTGAACCGGGATGTCTGGTAAAAGAAGCCGTCGGTGATGGCAGGATCAGTAAGATGCGGTATGATGATTATGTCATGATATACAATGAATTAAAAGAAAAGAGGAAATGGTAAATGTTAAAGCTGTCACCTTCAGTATTATCTGCGGATTTTGGACATCTGGCAGAAGATATACAGATCATAGATCAGGCAGGAAGTGAATATATTCATCTGGATGTTATGGATGGGTCCTTTGTGCCGAATATTTCATTTGGAGCACCGGTTATCAAGAGTGTTCGTCCGGTATCTGATAAGGTGTTTGATGTTCATCTTATGATTGATGAACCGACGCGTTTCTTACAGGATTATAAGAATTGTGGAGCAGATATCGTAACAGTACATGCAGAAGCCTGCAAGCACCTTCATAGAACCATCGCAGCCATAAAAGAGCTGGGAATGAAAGCCGGAGTTGCATTAAATCCTGCAACACCATTATCAGTAATTGATTATGTATTAGAGGATGTAGATATGGTTCTGATCATGTCGGTAAATCCGGGTTTTGGCGGACAGAAATTTATTCCGTCTTCTCTGCGGAAGATTGCAGAGACCAGAAAACTGTTAAACAGCCGTGGACTTCAGACGGATATTCAGGTGGATGGTGGTGTTACCCTTGCAAATGCAGCAGAGATTATTCGGGCAGGAGCGAATGTATTGGTTGCCGGTTCGGCAGTATTTAAAGGGGACAAGACAGAGAATGTAAAAGCCTTCCGTAAGATTTTTTCAGAAATACAGTAGATAGTAATAAAAAGGCGGAAAGCAGATCTGCTGTCTGCCGGAAAAGGTAACAGGATAGATGAATCGATATTTAATCGTTACAGGAGGAACCGTTTCAAAAAGATTGCTTGAAACGGTTCTTTCCGATTATGATTTTCAAAAAATAATAGCATGTGATAAAGGACTTGAGATCTGTAAGGAATGTAATATACTGCCGAATCTGATCATTGGAGACTTTGATTCTGCAAAGATAGATGTCGTAGCGGCATATCGGGGAAAAACAGAATTTCTGGATCTGGATACACATAAGGATTTTACAGATACCCATGTTGCAATCTCGTATATACTGGAGCAGGAGATCAGACCGGATGAAGTAATTCTGGTTGGAGCAACCGGAACCCGTATGGATCATACCCTTGCCAATATTGGCTTATTAAAGCAGTTTGCAGAGGCCAGAATATCGGCATATCTGATCGACGAGCATAACAGGATTACGATGACAGCACACCGGCATATTGTGAAGCGTAACGATGCATACAGATATGTGTCACTGCTTCCATATACGGAACAGGTGACCGGAGTAACGCTTCAGGGTTTTTATTATAATGCGCAGGGGCTTACATTGAAGCTTGGAGAAAGCATCGGCGTCAGCAATGAGCTGATCGCAGAGTGCGGCCTGATCGAATTTGAATCCGGATTGTTAATTGTAATTGAAAGCCGTGATTGAGATAGAGTCATTATGTATATCTGTCTATACGATATACAATATCAGATAATAATAAAATGCAGTATCAAAGAATAAAAGAAAATAAAAAAGATACTCTGAAAGCAAAGGACCTGTATGATCCCGTGATCAGAGTATCTTTTTATAATACTTATTATCAGAATAATCTTTATTTTTTCTTAGAGTCTTTCTTCTGTTTTACTTTTTCAATCTTTGCCTTTTTGATTTCTTTTAATTTAGGCTCTTTTTTGGTATGCTGTTCGTTTTTATCTGCCTTAGCTGTGTTCAGATCCACAGATTTCGGAGCAGAAGATTTATTTGCATCTGATTGCGAGATCTTATGTTCCAGCTCTGACAGGCTCGCTTTATACTTTTCGGTGATCGGATCAGAGTACAGAGACATGTAGTAACAGTAGAGTGCTTTGTATTCTTCGGAGGTCTTATATCCATTTGTGTAGATATGACCATGCATTTCGTCAAAGGAATCTGTAGTTAATTTCTTTGCAATATGAAGTCCGATATTGGAACAGTGACTTCCGATACGATCCAGACTGGTCAGGATATCTACAAGAGCAAAACCACCGTCGATATCGCAGTCTCCGGTCTGTAAACGGATAACATGGTGATCTTTGATGATCTCTTTTACCTCTGTGATCGACTGAGCAAGCGGTTCGATACGGGAAACAGCAGTCAGATCATCATTTTTAAAAGCAGTAAAGGTTGTATCGATGATATTGGCTGTAGCCTGTAAGAGCGTATTGATCTCCATGGTTCCCTGTGTAGAGAAGGAGATCTTTTCATCGGAGATCTTTCTGCTGACGATCAGAAGATTTTCACAGTGGTCACCGATTCGTTCCAGGTCACTGACACTGTTTAATAATTCCGATGCCAGCTTTCGTTCGGATGAATGCAGTCGCTTGGAGGTGATCTTTAACAGATATTCGTTTAACGCACTTTCGCATTTATCAATGAACATCTCATTTTCCAGAAGTTTTCCGGCAGTTTCTTCATTATATTCCGATAATAACTGACTTCCAAGTTCGAAGTTTTCCTTGATGGAGTCTGTCATGGAGAACATTACCTTCTGTGCCTGGGTAAGAGCGATGTTTGGTGTATCAAGAAGCATTGGATCGAGAGACGCAAGCTCTTTGTCAATCTTGGATTCCATATCGTCACCGATGATCTTACCGGTCAGATCTGCGATCTTATTTGCGAATGGAAGCAGTAGGATCGCAATGATAAAGTTAAACATAAAATGCAGGTTTGCAATTACACCACGGTTGATGATCTTATCCATGAATGGGAATGTGATAAACAACTGAAGTCCATAGATCACAACAACGAAGAAGATCGCACCGATAATATTAAATAACAGATAGGACATGGCAACACGTTTTGCCTTTTTGTTTGCACCGATACTGCCGAGCAGGATCGCGAAACACTTTCCTATATTAATACCGATAATAATTGGAATCGAAGAACCATAGGAAACAACTCCTGTTGAGGATAATGCCTGAAGGATACCGACCGAAGCAGAGGAACTCTGGATGATCGCTGTTAAGATAAGACCGATCAGGATACCAAGGAGTGGATTGCTGAAAGAAATGAACAGGTTCTGGAAGGTTTCGGATTCTTTTAAAGGAGCGAACACAGCTTCCATTGTATTCATACCAAGGAATAAGATACCAAGACCGACTAAGATACCGGCGATATCTTTATGTTTTTTCTTATGGGCAAACAGAATGATAAAAGCACCAATACCGATCAGAACGGGTGCAAAAGAAGACGGTTTTAATAATTTGAGGATAAACATATCTTCGCCAAGATCACCAAGCCGCAGAATCTGTGCAGTTGCGGTGCTGCCGACATTGGCACCAAATACTACCGGAATTGCCTGACTGAGCTTCATAATACCGGCATTTACAAAACCGATCAGCATGATCGTAGTTGCTGCTGAACTCTGAATGATCGCTGTGACACCGGTACCGAGCCCAAAGCCTTTAATCGCACCGGTTGCCTGACTTTTACCGGTCGTCAGTTTTTCAAGTATCCGTTCCAGACTTCCTCCTGCCAGATTTTTCAGGGAATCACCCATCATGTTCATTCCAAACAGGAAAAGCCCTACGCCTCCCAGTAAAGTCAGAATTGAAAAAAAGTCCACGTCCATATCCTCCTGTGAAAAAATAACTTATTTAATGTCAAATCAATGTAATTAAATTGTAAATCAAATTTTACATACTTGGGTATTATAACATAGATTATTTTCATGTTCTATATTTTTTATTATGAAGCACAGAAATTTGGAATATTACATATATTTTAAAAAGAATTCTGGAAAAAATACATAATATGGTCTTGACAGTACAGAGAACTTGGTGAGAACATAAGGCGGAAGGAAAAACTGTGTTTATGATAAAGTTGAATGGAATGAATATAAATTTGGGAGAGAAAAAATGATACGAAAAAAGCAGGATGATCTAAATGGAATGCAGCTTGCCGGAAATAATTCAATGGCCGAGGTTCTGCTATGGGCGTTAATCTTATTACCACCGGTTATTACTGTAAATGGAGCAGGGGTTTGTTTTATTCATATAGGATTGTTTGCAGGGATAACCTTTGCCTGCCTTTTCCTTGTAAAAAGGTTACGTTCTTATCGGGATATTTCAGGAAAAGAAATTTCTGATATGGGTGATTTTCTGTACGCCAGATATTCTTCTTTTATTATAAAAGAGATGTTCATGTGTGTTTGGCTGATTCTGACCGGAATGATCACAATGGGTCTTCTCAGTTATATTGGAAAATATCTTAGCGGTGCGACAAACCAACATATGATCGTGGTTGTATGTGTGGTTTCATTATTTTGCGCATGTTCTATGTGTTTTATAAGTCGCAGGATAAGAAGTACTGTAAGAAATATTATATATACATTGATGGTGGTGATGTTTCTTGTACTTGTCATATGGCTGTTTGCGGTGAATACGCCGGCTGAGATACTGGATACTTACGGTAAAGTTCATTTGTCGGGTGGAACAAGTACATATCTCAATATTTTGTATTATGATGGAAGAGGTATAGGGGTTTCTCATATTATATCCATGCTTGGAATGGGACTTGGGTGTCTGGGATTACCATTTTTGTTCCATGGAGCAATGGAAGCAAGAGATGTACGCAGTCTGGATCGCGGACGTGTTCTTTCCATAATATATACAGGTATAGCTGTTGTGATTCTTAGTGTATGGGCGTTGTTAAATGTTGTCAGCATGTATCCGTTAAAAGCCAGTGAAGATATTGAAATGGGAAAACTGCTTGATATCTATATTACGTCATTATGTTATAAAGAGGAGTATCCGTTGTTTTTCCGATATATAGCCGGTGGACTGTTCTTATGTGCCGTGATCTGTCTGTTGGAACGCATTTATACAATGATGTTTGATCTGTTATTTGGTATGGTTGGATACGAGAAAAAGATCCGGTCAAAAACTCTGATAACCGGGATTGATTTGATGGCTGCTTTGTTTTTTACAGGATTTATTGCTGTAATGTCGATAATTATTCAGAATAATTACCGGGAAATATTATATATTGCATGGGATTATTCAGCTGCGATAGCAGCAGTCTGTATACTGCCGATTTTGTGGAGAGAGACCAGTAAGGCAGGAATCATTTCGGGTTTTTTTACAGGTCTTGCTGTCTGTACGATCTGGAGATTTATTCCTCTCCTTGAGAATCAGACACTTGCAAATGCAACAGAGCTAGGAAGCGGGGTTGCAGCATTTATCATCAGTCTGGCAGTTACGGTTATTGTAAGTATGTTTACACATAAGGCAGATGAAGCAGAGAATAAATTATTTGAACAGATTAAATTGGAGCAGAAATGACATTTAAAATAGTGTGTGTGGGTAGAATAAAAGAGACGTATTACACTGATATGATCGATGCATATAAAAGACAGATCGGCAGAAAACATGAACTTGTGATCATACAGCATGAAGATGAGAAAATACCACAAAATGCATCAGATACGATAAAAAAGAAAATTGTTGATACAGAGAGCCACAAATGCATGGAAAGTATTGGAAAATCAGAATATGTGATAGCGTTGTGCATTAATGGAAAGAAGTGTACAACAGAGTTATTAAGAGAAAAGATACGGCAGGCAGAAGACAGAGGGATTACGACAGTTACATTTCTGATCGGAGGCTCACTTGGGATGTCAGATGAACTGATTCGAAAGGCAGATTTTAAGCTTAGTTATTCAAATATGACATTTCCACATCAGTTAATGCGTGTCATGTTGCTTGATCAGCTTCAGATTATTTGTGATATGTAATATGGTTGTTGATCGTATAAGCACGATATAACTGTTCTGTAAATGCGATAAGAGTTACTTCATCGGACATGGACATACTGGAAATAAAGAAGCTTTCATTATAAGCATCTGATGCCGGAAAACCGATATAATAACAGATGTGAGAGTACCCGTTTACATTCATCCGGTTGATCTTGGATGCAAACTGTTCGGAGGATATGGTCTGAGTGCCTGCCTTATCGGGAAGAAGCTGGATGTTATACGCATCCTGAACAGGCTTCGGAGCTTTTTTGCATGGAATGACGGTGACCTTACAGAAAGGGGAAAGTCGTTTTATATATTCCGCAACAGCGTCTTTTGTACCGGCTGATATTTTTTTCTGATTAACAAAAAGCTCGTAATTCATAGTATTTCCTCACAATTTTAATAAAAAAGATGCATTTATGATTGGTTATTATAATACAATCACGCGGTAGTTTACAAGAAAAGAAAATTACGGTATGAGATTCTTTTTTTTTCGGCAAACTACTGGACAAAGCTGCAAATCTAATATATATTATCAATTTGATTACACATAATGGAGAAAAATGATGAAGAAGATTATTGCATTAGATATTGATGGCACACTTACAAATTCAAAAAAAGAAGTGACACAGCCGACACTTGATAAGATCATCGAGATACAGGAGAAGGGACATGTAGTAGCAATTGCTTCAGGCAGACCGCTTCCCGGGATCAGAAAGATAGCTGATACATTGAAGCTTGATAAATATGAAGGCTATGTACTTGCATTTAATGGTGGAAGAATCGTTGATTATAAGACAGGAGAAGTGGTATATCAGGCATGTGTCGATAATGATATTGCACGGAGAATCTATGATTATTGTGTGAAAAAGAAGATTGGAATGGTTACTTATGAAGGAGATACAGTTATCACAGGTACGCCGATCGACGAATATATGAGTCTTGAAGCAAGATTGAATTTTATGGAGATACATCAGGTGGACAATTTCAAAGAGTATATTGATTTTCCGCTGAACAAATGTCTTCTGACGGCGGAAAGTACTGTTGCAGAACAGGTGGAACAGGAATTAAATGCACTATATGGTGATAAAGTTACGGTTTTTCGTTCCGAACCGTTCTTTGTAGAGATCATGCCGAAGAACGTCCATAAGGCAACTTCGCTTGAAAAGCTTTTGAAATATCTGGATATGGATGTCAAGGATCTGATCGCATGCGGAGATGGATTTAACGACTTGACCATGATAGATTATGCGGGAGTCGGAGTGGCAATGGGAAATGCACAGCAGATCGTAAAAGATCATGCGGATTATATCACACTTACTAATGATGAAGATGGTCTGGTTCCGGTGATCGAGAAGTTTATTTTAAATTTATAGTGTAAATGTTATATTTTTATGAACAGGTTGAATTTGAAATATGTTTGTAGTAGAATACACTTTGTTTATTCGTAAATAATTGATAGTAACTGATTTGATGTGACAGATCAGATGTACAAATGCATAGGAGAATAAAAATGAGCGATAATATTTTTAGCGATGAAGATTTTGACGATTATAATGATACAGATGATGTTCATTACGAGAAATCACCGGCCAGAGAACCGGTAAGAAGAAGCGCTTCCGGAAATGGTAGAAAAAAGAGAAAGAAGAAAAGCAGAAACAAACCATGGATTATTGCATTGATCGTAGAAGTACTTGTGATCATCCTTGGAGTTGTATTATTTGTAAATGCTTATATCAATTCTGCCCTTGGCAAGATGCACTACGAGAAGTTAGAGGGTGTAAAGGCCAATGATGACCTGTCAGAAGAAACAGTAAAGAAGATGACCGGATATACGACGATTGCATTGTTTGGTGTTGACAGCCGAGATATTGATATGGTAGAGAACGGAGCACGTTCTGATGCGATCATTATTGTAAGCATCAATAATGACACACAGGAAGTCAAGATGTCTTCCGTATATCGTGATACTTATTTAGAGCTTGCCAATGACTCACAGAGTTATGAAAAAGTAACACATGCATATGCATATGGCGGTGCCAAGGAAGCAATCAATACATTAAATAAGAATCTTGACCTGAATATCACAGCTTATGTAACTGTAAATTTCAAGGCACTTACAGAAGCAATCGATGCACTTGGTGGCCTTGATATCGAATTGAAGTCCAGCGAGCTTGACAAGCTGAATCAGTGTATCGATGAACAGCAGAGAGTCAATGGCATCCAGTCTTCTTATGTATATGAGACAGGTGTTGTACATCTCGATGGTGTTCAGGCTACCGCATATGCAAGAATCCGAAGTACAGACCAGGGAGATATCACAAGAGCATGGAGACAGAGAAAGGTTATCAGCCTTATGATCGAAAAGGCAAAGAGTGCCGGAATCTCCAAGTTAAATGACTGTCTGAATGCAGTTGTAGATGATATCAGCTCCAGCCTTACAAAGAAAGAGATCATGGATCTTGCAACGAACTGCTTCAATTACAAACTGAAATCCTCAACCGGTTTCCCATTTACATGGTCAACACCGACACTTGGAAGCAAGGGAAGTCTGGTTGTAGCAGGAGATCTGGAGAACAATGTAGTTGTTCTTCACAGATATCTGTTTAACGATTATGATTATGTTCCATCCCAGACAGTTAAAAATATCAGTGCAAATATCATCAACGATACAGGATATTATAACCAGATCGATCTGGATACGTTTACAGTAGAAGATGATCCGGATTCAATTGTTAATGAATAGTATATAGAAACATATCAGAAACGAAAGAACATCATGAAACCAGTCGGATTTTGTGGTGTTCTTTTTGTTATGGAGAACAGATCCGGAGCTACGATAATTTGAATAAAATCTTTCCAACTTCCTGTTTGAAATATAGTTATATTGTGCTATACTAGGATAGAAAAATTTTGAGAAAACATAAGAGGTTACAATTATGGAAATGAACAGAGTGTTATTGAAACTTAGTGGAGAAGCACTTGCCGGAGAAAAAAAGCAGGGCTTTGATGAAAAGACTGTATATGATGTTGCCGGACAGGTGAAGAAGATTCTGGATAAGGGAATCCAGCTTTGTGTAGTAATCGGTGGTGGTAATTTCTGGCGTGGCAGAACCTCAGAAAATATGGATCGTGTAAAAGCAGATTCAATCGGCATGCTTGCAACTGTTATGAACTGTATCTATACCGCAGATGCTTTTCGTGTATTCGGAATCAAATCACATATCATGACCCCATTTGCATGTGGAACAATGACAGAGCTGTTCAACCGTGATAAAGCTGTAAAATATATGGAGCAGGGAGAAGTTGTTTTCTTTGCCGGAGGAATCGGACATCCGTATTTCTCAACAGATATGGCAACTGTTCTTATGGCGGTTGAAGTAAAGGCAGATGTAGTCTTATCTGCAAAAGCAATTGACGGCGTATATGACAGTGATCCTAAGACAAATCCAAATGCAAAGAAATATGACAGCATGCAAATGAAAGACATTGTTGATAATAAGCTTGGAGTTATCGATCTTGCATCTGCAGTTCTTGCAATGGAAAACAAAATGCCGATGATGTTATTCGGCTTAAATGGTGAAGACAGTATTGTAAAGGCCGTTACCGGTGGCTTTACAGGGACATATGTGAACGTATAAATAAACAGGAGGAACAAAGATATGTTGACACAGTACGAAGAGAAAATGACGAAGACAGTTGAAAACCTGGAAGGGGAATATGCTACGATCCGTGCAGGACGTGCCAACCCTAACATTTTAAATAAGATCAAGGTAGAATATTATGGTGTACCGACACCGATGCAGCAGCTTGCAAATATCACCGTCCCGGAAGCAAGAACGCTGATGATCGCACCATGGGAGCCATCACTGGTAAAGGCAATCGAGAAGGCGATCCTGAATTCAGATCTTGGGCTGACACCAAACAATGACGGTAAGAACATCATCCTGAATTTCCCTGAACTGACAGAGGAAAGAAGAAAAGAGATCGTTAAGGATATTAAGAAAAAAGGTGAGAATGCAAAAGTTGCTATCCGTAATGTCAGAAGAGATGCAAACGATGCGATCAAGAAGATGGAGAAAGCCGGAGATATCTCAGAGGATGAATTAAAGACAAACGAGGATAAGATCCAGAAGATGACAGACAAGTATGTTGGTCTGATCGATAAGGCTATTGAGAAGAAATCAACAGAGATCTTAACTGTTTAATTTGGAGTAATTATGAATAAAGAAATAAATGGAGAAATGATCAATATTCCTGAGCATGTTGCGATCATCATGGATGGAAACGGAAGATGGGCGAAGAAACGACTGATGCCAAGAACCTATGGACATTCAGAGGGCGCAAAGGCAATCGAGCGAACATGCGAGAATGCAGATGAACTTGGGATTAAATACCTGACTGTATACGCATTTTCTACCGAGAACTGGAAACGTTCAGTAGAGGAAGTATCTACGATCATGAATATTTTCCGCAAGTATCTGGTTGACAGCATCGAGCGATCCAATCGGAATAACATGCGTGTAAGGATCATCGGTAAGCGCGAGGATCTTCCGGAGGATATCGTGGAGAAGATGTATAATCTGGAGAAAGCTACAGCAAATAATACAGGACTTCAGTTTTCTGTAGCGATTAACTATGGCGGACGGGATGAGATCACAAGAGCGGTCAGACAGATTGCATCCGACTGTATGGCTGGAAAGCTATCACCGGATGCGGTTACAGAGGATACAGTCAGTTCCTACCTTGATACAAAGGAACTGACGGATCCGGATCTGTTGATTCGTACCAGCGGAGAGCTTCGGACATCGAATTTTCTTCCATGGCAGATCGCATATTCGGAATTTTATTTTACGGATGTGTTATGGCCGGACTTTGATATGGACGAGCTGGTCAATGCATGCCGGTATTACAGTCATAGAGACCGTCGGTATGGCGGGGTAAAATAAAGAGGAAATAATATGTTTAAACAACGGGCAATCAGTGCAGTGATCCTGGTGATCATTGCAGCAATCACACTTTATTTTGGCGGAGCACTTACATGTCTGGTAATGTGTGCGGTTTCGCTGATCGGTGTGATGGAGTTACTTCGTATATATGGGCTGAACAAGAAAGGACTTGGATATGCAGCTTACGGTGCAACGGTTTTTTATTATGCATTGTTGTATTTTGACCTGCATCAGTTTATATTACCGCTGATCGCGGTTTATATGCTGGTCATCCTTGCAATCTATGTGCTCACATATCCGAATTACAAAGATAAAGAGATCATGGCGGCATTTTTTGCATTTGTATATGTAGGTGTAATGTTGTCGTATGTGTATCTCATACGAGATATGAAACATGGACTGATTCTTGTTCTGCTGATCTTTGTCAGCTCCTGGGGTAATGATACCTGTGCCTATCTGGTCGGACGTGCGATCGGTAAGCACAAGATGTCACCGATCTTAAGCCCGAAGAAGAGTATCGAGGGCCTGATCGGCGGAATCGTTGGAGCAGGAATATTAGGTGTTGTATTTGGTTTGATTTATAATCATTTCATGCAGGTTGCACATTCTGTATGGATATTTGCATTGATCGGAGCTGTATGTGCGTTGCCTGCAGTTATCGGGGATCTGGCGGCTTCTGCAATCAAGAGAAATAATGATATCAAAGATTATGGCAAGCTGATACCGGGACATGGCGGAATCCTTGACCGGTTTGACAGTATTATATTTACAGCACCAATTATGTATTATCTTATATTATATTTGTTGTAATCAGAAAAAGCAGTGTGGGAGAGCGTACAGATGAACTGTGCTCATAATTACGCTGCTTTTCCTTTATGTCGCATTGGAAATAGTGCAGACAGATAAAAATGTTAGATACAGATGTTTGAAATGGGTAAAGGAGAACAAATATGAAACATGTAGCTATCATTGGATCCACAGGATCTATAGGAACACAGACACTTGAGATCGCAAGATGGAATCAGGATATAAAAATCTGTGCTTTATCAGCAGGAAGAAACATAGACTTATTAGAGAAGCAGGCGAGAGAGTTCCGACCGGAGATCGTTGGTCTGTGGGATGAGAAGCTGGCAGATGAATTAAAAGATCGTCTGAAGGATATGGATATCCGTGTCGTATCAGGCATGGATGGGCTGATCGAGATTGCAGAATACAAGACATCGGATATATTAGTTACCGCTATTGTAGGAATGATCGGTATCCGCCCGACTGTGGCAGCGATTAAAGCGGGAAAAGATATTGCCCTTGCAAATAAAGAAACTCTGGTTACAGCGGGACATATCATTATGCCGCTTGCAAAGGAAAAAGGAGTATCAATCCTTCCGGTTGACAGTGAACATTCGGCAATCTTCCAGTCATTGCAGGGAAATACACATGATTCCATTGAAAAAATTCTGTTGACAGCATCCGGTGGACCATTTCGTGGCAAGAGCAGAGAGTTTTTAAAGCATGTGAAATTAGAGGACGCATTAAAGCATCCAAACTGGAGCATGGGAAGAAAAATCACCATTGATTCAGCAACGATGGTAAATAAAGGGCTGGAAGTTATTGAAGCAAAATGGTTATTTGATGTAGCCCCGGAAAATATTCAGGTTGTGATCCAGCCGCAGAGTATCATTCATTCTATGGTAGAATATAAAGATGGAGCAGTGATCGCACAGCTCGGTACGCCGGATATGAAGCTGCCGATCCAGTATGCGCTGTTCTATCCGGAACGAAGATACATGCCGGGAGATCGTCTTGACTTTACGAAGCTTTCATCGATTGTGATCGAGACACCGGATATGGATACCTTTCTTGGGTTACGATATGCATATGAGGCAATCGGGATCGGCGGTTCGATGCCTACAGTATTCAATGCGGCAAATGAATATGCAGTAAAGCAGTTCTTAGACAGAAAAATCGATTTTCTTGATATCTATGATATCATCCGTGCATCCATGGATCATCATAATTTGATTGAAAATCCTGATATAGATGAGATTCTTGCAACCGAGCAGGAAGTATATGAATTTATTGAAAGTGGGTGTTAGTTTTTGAATATCATATTAATCATACTAGTCTTTGGTGTCATCATTTTCTTTCATGAGCTGGGACATTTTATCGTAGCAAAGATCAATCATATCACAGTAAAAGAGTTTTCGATGGGATTCGGACCGAAGCTATTTCAGTTTCATAAGAAAGAAACACAGTATACGCTGCGGCTGATTCCGCTTGGCGGCTATTGTATGATGCTCAGCGAAGATGATGAAGAAAACGAAAATGATGAGAATTCCTTTGAGAAGAAATCCATCTGGGCAAGAATGGCGGTTGTACTTGCAGGACCTGCCATGAACTTCGTGATCGCATTTTTATTTTCCATGGTGATCATTCATTTCTGTGGAAGTGATCCTGCGATCATAGGAGCAGTATACAATAAAGATAATATTGAAAAATACCAGATCAAAAATGCCGAGGAATATTTTAATGGTGTATATCCGGCGGAAGAAGCCGGGATATCAGATGGCGACCGGGTATTGAAAATCGAGGGAAGCACGGTTAAGAATTTCCGTGAGTTACAGATCTACCTTCAGATTTATGGAGATGGTTCACCGATCGATCTGACACTTGAGAAAGAAGACGGAACGGTCTATGATACGACGGTATATCCGGCAAAGACACCGGATGGCTATAAGATCGGAATAATGAGTGTCGGTTATCAGCTCCCGAAGAACTTTGGAGAGCTTTGTAAATATTCTGCTTATGAGACCAGATACTGGGTAAAAGCAACCTTCTTAAGTCTGAAGCTGATCGTTACCCGTCAGGTAAGTTCGGATGAAGTATCCGGCCCGGTCGGAGTAGCGAAGAACATGAACGATACCTTCAATGAGGCAGCAAAGAGCAGTGTGCTCGATCTGTTCTTAAACTGGATGAATTATATCGTACTGCTGTCGGCAAACCTTGGCGTTATGAACCTGCTGCCGATACCGGGCTTGGATGGAGGACGATTTATCTTCCTGTTAATTGAAGCAGTAACGAGAAAGAAGGTTCCGAAGGATAAGGAGAATATCGTGACGCTGATCGGATTTGTTCTGGTTATGCTGTTGATGGTTGTGATATTATTTAACGATATCAAGAACGTATTCTTTCATTAGATGAATAGGAGTTAAACAGGAGTTAATATGTACAGAGATCATACAAAAGTTATCAAGATAGGAGACCGGGTGATCGGTGGTGGGAATCCGATCCTGATCCAGTCGATGACAAATACAAAAACCAGTGATATAGATGCTACAGTTGCACAGATCTTAAAACTTGAAAAGGCAGGCTGTGACATCATCAGAAGCACCGTAAATGATGATGCGGCAGCGGCAGCGATCCCTGCGATCAAGAAACAGATCCATATTCCGCTGGTTGCAGACATTCATTTTGATTACCGTCTGGCGATCGCAGCGGCTGAGGCGGGAGCAGATAAGATCCGTATCAATCCGGGTAATATCGGTGGTAAGGATAAGCTGGCACAGGTAGTAGCGGTATGTAAGGAACGGAATATACCGATCCGTGTCGGTGTAAACAGCGGTTCCCTTGAAAAAGAATTAGTTGAAAAATACCATGGCGTGACAGCGGAAGGAATCGTTGAGAGTGCGTTGGATAAGGTTCATATGATCGAAGACTGCGGATATGACAATATGGTCATCAGTATTAAATCTTCCGATGTTATGATGTGTGTAAAAGCACATGAGCTGATCGCAGATCAGACGAATTATCCGCTGCATGTGGGTATCACGGAATCCGGTACGGTTATGAGCGGTAATATCAAATCCTCCGTAGGACTTGGTATTATCCTGCATGAGGGAATCGGAGATACGATCCGTGTATCCTTAACAGGGGATCCGGTCAATGAGATCATGACAGCAAAGATGATCTTAAAGACGCTTGGACTCCGTACAGGAGGAATCGAACTTGTGTCCTGCCCGACCTGTGGAAGAACGGAGATTGATCTGATCGGACTGGCAGAACAGGTAGAAAAGCTGGTTGCCGATTATGATCATCTGAATATCAAGGTTGCTGTTATGGGCTGTGTTGTAAACGGACCGGGCGAAGCAAAGGAAGCAGATCTTGGAATTGCGGGCGGAAAAGGCTGCGGTATCCTGATCAAAAAAGGCCAGATCATAAAGAAGATCGACGAGAAAGATATATTATCAACATTAAAGTACGAGTTAGATAACTGGAGTGAATAGAACGTGCCGGTAGAAGCAAAATTATTTTTTGAAGTATTTCCTGAACTGAATATGGATAAAGAGCTGTCTTCCCTGTTTGAGGATACGATGATCGAAAAGGTGGTAATGAAGCAGGCAGAACGCCAGCTTATTATCAGCCTGCTGTCGAAGCACCTGATCAGCCGCCCGAAGATTGTACAGGTGGAAGATATCATTTGCGGACATTTATTTCGTGGACGTGGTTATAAGGTCATCATTGATGACCGTTATGAGCTGTCTTCCCAGTACAATACCAGAACCTTAACAGAGGTATATAAGGACAGTATCTTGTATGATGTCGAGAAGATCAGTCATGTTGGATATCGTTTATTAAAGCGGGCAGAATGGTATTATGCAGATGATATTATCACGCTTGCGATGGAAGACAGTAAGCTTTCAAAGAGCCATTCAATCGGGATCAAAAAATATCTGGAGGAGACCTATAAGAAACGGTTCGGTATGGATATCAAGGTCGGTTTTGATTATACGGAATCTGATAAAGAGATGCTCCGCCGTGCAAATGAACAGAAGATGAAGCTTGAGATCGAGGCAATCTTAAGTAATGTACATGAGGATGCGGATCTGACCTTGGATGGTAAATCAGTAGATAAAAAGAAGCTGGTCGGAGAAGGCAAGAAGGATGCTCCGGCTGAAAAGAAAGCACCTGCACAGGACGAAAAGCCGAAGGAGACATTTGCCGCCAGAAGGAAGAAATATACCTCGAATGATCCGGATGTATTCTATGGCAGAGACTGCGAAGGGGAACTGGTAAAGATTTCTACATTAGTAGATGGTATCGGTGAAGTCTGTATTCATGGCCAGTTGATCAAGATGGAAGAAAAGGTTCTCCGAAATGGTAAGACTTTATTCATCTGCAATATTACGGATTTTGAAGATACGATCGCATTTAAGATATTTGCATCAGAGGATGATGCGCCGGTTTATAAGGATGAGTTAAAAGAAGGAAGCTTCTATCGGTTAAAGGGTGTGCCGTTATACGATACTTTTTCCAAGGAGTTAAATATTGCATCTGTGCGTGGTATCAAGCATATACCGGATTTCCGTGTGCCAAGAGTTGACACATCACTTGAAAAACGTGTGGAATTACATATGCATACGGTTATGAGCGAGATGGACAGTGTTGTTGATATCGAGAAGATCGTGAAACGTGCAAATGACTGGGGACACCCGGCGATTGCAATCACGGATCACGGCGTTGCACAGGCGTTCCCGATCGCAGCACATGCAAAGGGTATGAAGGATGGCTTTAAACTGATCTTTGGCTGTGAGGGATATTTTGTCGATGACCTGAAGAATCTGGTCATCAATCCCAAAGGACAGGATCTGAATACAGAATATATCGTATTCGATATCGAGACGACCGGTCTTAGTCAGAAGAAGAATAAGATCATAGAGATCGGAGCTGTAAAGGTAAAAGATGGAGAGGAGATCGATCGTTTCTCGGAATTTATCAATCCGGAAGAACCGATCCCTTATAGTATAGAGCAGTTGACTTCCATTACAGATGAGATGGTTATGCATGCACCGACCGTCGACGTGATCCTGCCGAAGTTTTTGGAATTCTGTGGTGATGATATCGTTGTTGCACATAATGCAGCATTTGATACCGGATTCATCAAGAAAAATGCCAAAGATCTTGGAATGAAATTCGATAATACGATCATGGATACCATGACACTCAGCCATGTGTTATTGCCGGAGCTTGGTAAGTTTACACTGGATCGTGTCTGTAAGGCGTTAAATGTAAAAAATGAACATCATCACCGTGCTGTTGATGATGCAAATGCAACCGCAAAAATTTTCGTAAAATTATATGAGATGTTAGTGGAACGTGGCGTAAAGACGGTGGAGGATGTAAATGAATTAGGTTCTGCATCGGATGATACGATCAAAAAAGGCAGAACATATCATGGCATCATTCTGGCAAAAAATGAGATCGGCCGTGTGAATCTGTATCGTCTGATTTCTGAAGCGCATGTCAGATACTTCAACCGCAGACCGCGTATGCCTATGAGCATGATCAATAAATACAGAGAAGGACTGATCTTAGGTTCTGCCTGTGAAGCAGGTGAGCTGTTCCGTGCGGTCGTAGATGATGCACCGGATGAAGAAATTGCAAGACTTGTTAATTTCTTTGATTATCTGGAGATACAGCCGATCGGAAATAACGAGTTTATGACCAGAAAGAAGGAGAATCCTTGTACGATCGAGGATCTTCAGAATTATAATAAGCGTATCGTGGAGCTTGGACGATTATTTAATAAGCCGGTTGTTGCAACCTGTGATGTCCATTTCCTTGATCCGGAAGACAGTATCTATCGTGCGATCATCATGAAAAGTAAAGGTTTTGAGGATGCAGTTAATCAGCCTCCGCTTTATTTCAGAACGACGGAAGAAATGTTGGCGGAATTCGAATATCTGGGAAGTGAGAAAGCCAGAGAGGTTGTTATCACGAATACAAATCTGATCGCGGATATGGTGGAATATATGGACCCGGTTCGACCGGATAAAGCACCGCCTATCATCGAGAATTCAGATGAGACACTTACGAATATCTGTTATGAAAAGGCTCATAAGATCTATGGACCGGATCTGCCGGAGGTCGTTGTAGAACGACTGGAACGTGAGTTACATTCCATTATATCAAATGGATTTGCCGTTATGTATATCATTGCACAGAAGCTTGTGTGGGATTCCAACGATCATGGCTATCTGGTTGGTTCCAGAGGATCTGTAGGTTCTTCCTTCGTAGCAACGATGGCAGGTATCACAGAGGTAAATCCGTTGTCGGCACATTATATTTGTCCGGAGTGTCATTTTGTTGATTTTGATTCCGAGCTTGTAAAATCATATTCCGGTATGTCGGGATGTGATATGCCGGATCGTGACTGCCCTCGATGCGGTCATCCACTGATCAAAGAGGGACACGATATTCCGTTTGAAACCTTCCTTGGATTCAAAGGAGATAAGGAGCCGGATATCGATCTGAACTTCTCCGGTGAATATCAGTCATGTGCACATGCTTACACAGAAGTATTATTCGGTAAGGGTAAGGCATTCCGTGCAGGAACTGTAACAACGGTAGCAGATAAGACAGCGTATGGTTATGTATATAATTACTTCAAAGATCTTGCAAAGGATGAAGCGAGAGCAGAAGCTACGGCAATGGGAGATCTGACCCAGAAGGAGATCGAGAAATATGTCGATGAAAAGGCTATCGTCACGAAACGAAGCTGTGAGATGGAACGTCTGGCAATCGGCTGTACCGGCGTTAAGCGTTCGACCGGACAGCATCCGGGTGGTATGATCGTTCTTCCAAGGCATGAGGAGATCTATTCCTTCACACCAATCCAGAAGCCGGCAAATGATATGACGACGGATGTCGTAACATCTCATTTCGAGTACCATTCGATCGATCATAACCTGTTGAAGCTTGATATTCTCGGTCATGATGATCCTACGATGATCCGAAGACTGGAGGATCTGACCGGTCTTGATGCAACCACGATCCGGTTAGATGATCCTGATGTTATGGCGTTGTTCCATGGAACAGAAAGTCTTCATATTACACCGGAGGATATCAATGGCATTCCGCTTGGCAGTCTGGGTGTGCCGGAGTTCGGTACGGATTTCGCCATGCAGATGTTAATTGATGCAAATCCACAGAACTTCTCGGATCTGGTGCGAATCGCAGGTCTGGCGCATGGTACGGATGTATGGCTTGGAAATGCACAGGAGCTGATCAAATCCGGTCAGTGTACGATCTCGACCGCAATCTGTTGTCGAGATGATATCATGGTATATCTGATCCATATGGGCCTGGAATCCGGTACAGCGTTCCAGATCATGGAGAATGTCCGAAAAGGTAACGTAGCTAAAGGCAAATGTGCAAAATGGGAAGAATGGAAAGAGGATATGAAGGCACATGGTGTACCGGACTGGTATATCTGGTCGTGCCAGAAGATCAAATACATGTTCCCGAAAGCCCATGCGGCGGCTTACGTTATGATGGCGTGGAGAATTGCATATTTTAAGGTGAATTATCCGCTTCAGTATTATGCAGCGTTTTTCAGTATCCGTGCATCAGCCTTCAGTTACGAGATGATGTGCTTTGGAAAAGAAAAGGTACTGTATCATATCAATATGATACAGAGTATTGATAAGAATAAACGAACCGCAAAGGATGAAGATAAGTTAAAGGATCTGAAGCTGGTTCTTGAGATGTATGCGAGAGGTTTTGAGTTCATGCCGATCGATATCTATGTGGCGGATGATATCCGTTTTCAGGTAATAGACGGTAAGATCATGCCGTCACTGGCTTCCATTGAAGGAATGGGAGAGAAAGCTGCAAAGCAGTTGAAGGATGCAGCCTGCAAAGGCAGGTTTATCTCAAAGGAAGATCTGCAGGCTCATTCTAAGATTGGAAAGAGTGCGATCGACAAGCTGTCAGAGCTTGGCATCTTAGACGGTATGCCGGATACCAACCAGCTTACCTTTGACTTTGTATAAACGGACGAAACAATACCTTTATTCTGTAAGCCCTGACACTGTATTCCTTTCATTACGCAAAACACTTGCGTTCTGTTTTTCACGTAGCGGTACTAAGCTCACTGCTTACAGCAGTTTGCCAAGTACCGACGTGAAAAAAGGTTTGCTGCATGAAAGAATACAGAATCAGGACTTGGCAGATAAAAGGTATTGTTTCTGTCTATGATAAAATTAATGCAAAAATATGCTAAGGTGTATTTAGATATAAGGAAGATCTATGCAACAACCCTGTATCCCTTTCATTACGCAAAACACTTGCGTATTTGATTGACAATGCCCTTATTACAAGCTAAAATATGGTCAGTATAAAAAAATGTAAATTTACTGAAAAAAAAGCTTGCATTTTATCGTAGCTTCTGGTATATTAAACAAGTCGCTAAGATATATGGTTCATTGGTCAAGCGGTTAAGACGTCGCCCTCTCACGGCGAAAACAGGGGTTCGATTCCCCTATGAACTGCTATTTGATAACCTGGAAGTTTTTTCCAGGTTTTTTCTTTTTTATGCGTAATCTATAGTGCATGATAAAACTGCTTCGAATGAAAGACAGGCGAAAATAAAAACTATATTTATTGGAGGATTCCCATGAAGATTTTTAATACTCTTACAAGAACAAAAGAAGAATTTGTACCGATCAATGAAGGTAAAGTAGGAATCTATGTCTGCGGACCTACTGTATATGATTATATCCACATCGGAAACGCAAGACCAATGATCGTATTTGACACATTGAGACGGTATCTCACATATAAGGGATACGATGTAAATTATGTATCCAATTTTACAGATGTTGATGATAAGATCATCAAACGTGCAAATGAAGAAGGTGTTGATTCTAAGGTGATCTCTGAGCGTTTCATTGCAGAGACAAAGAAGGATATGGCAGCGATGAATGTACAGGAAGCTACGACACATCCAAAGGCTACCGAAGAGATCCCGGATATGATCGAGATGATCAAGACACTGATTGAAAAAGGACATGCATATGAAGTAAATGGCACTGTATATTTCCGTACCAGAAGCTTTGCAGACTATGGTAAATTATCCCATAAGAATATTGATGATCTGGAATCCGGACACAGAGCAGAGAACCATCAGCTTAAGGTTTCCGGTCAGGATGAGAAGGAAGATCCACTGGATTTCGTTCTCTGGAAGCCAAAGAAAGAGGGGGAACCGTTCTGGGAGTCACCATGGGGTGAAGGAAGACCGGGCTGGCATCTGGAATGTTCTGTTATGTCTAAGAAATATATCGGTGATATCATTGATATCCATGCAGGTGGTGAGGATCTGATCTTCCCACACCACGAAAATGAGATCGCACAGAGTGAAGCAGCAAATGATAAGGAATTTGCAAGATACTGGATGCATAACGGTTTCTTAAAGATCAACAACGAGAAGATGTCCAAGTCACTTGGCAACTTCTTTACAGTAAGAGAGATCGCAGACAAATATCCACTTCAGGTTATTCGTTTCTTTATGCTGTCTGCTCACTACAGAAGTCCATTGAACTTCTCGGCTGATCTGGTAGAGGCATCCAAGAATGGTCTGGAACGTATCCTGACTGCTGTTGACAAGTTAAAGTCACTTGCGCCGGCAGATGTGGAGGGTTCCGATGTTTCTGTCGAGGCAGAATTAGATGGATATACAAAACGATTTGAAACAGCTATGGACGATGATCTGAATACAGCAGATGCGATCTCAGTTATCTTTGAATTAGTAAAATATACAAATATCAATATTTCAAATGATACACCAAAGAAAACAGTAGATCTGGCAATCCGGACGATTGAGAAGCTGTGTGATATTCTTGGTATCATTACAGAGCGGGAAGAAGAACTGTTAGATTCTGATATCGAGGCTTTGATCAATGAACGTCAGGAAGCAAGAAAAGCAAAGAATTTTGCAAGAGCAGATGAGATCCGTAACATGCTCAGTGATAAGGGCATTATTCTTGAGGATACAAGAGAAGGAGTAAAATGGAAAAGAGCTTAGATCAGTATTTTACTGCGATATTAGGTGTAGAAGATTCCAATCCGGCAGAATATTCCGGGCTGGCGCTTGCTTATATAGGGGACAGTGTATTTGACCTTTTAGTAAAGACCGTTCTGGTATCAAAGGATAACAAGCAGGCATTCAAATATCATAAAGAAGCTATTCATATCGTAAATGCAGAGTCACAGGCAGGTTATATCGATCTGTTGGAAGAGAAACTGACCGAGCAGGAAATGGCGATATATAAGCGTGGAAGAAATACAAAGACACATTCCAAGGCAAAGAATGCGTCGGTAGGACAGTACAGGAAAGCTACCGGTTTTGAAGCGCTGATCGGCTATCTTTATCTGAATAAAGAATATGACCGTTTATTTGAGTTGACAAGAGACTGCCTGGAATCAAAACAACTGATTGAGCATTTACAATCTGATGATGTGGATTAGAAATGGAGCATAAGCATGGAAGAAAACAGAAATGAAAAGTTTGAGATAGAGGGTAGAAATGCAGTTATGGAAGCATTTCGTTCCGGTAAAACAGTTGACAAGTTATATCTGCAGGATGGCTGTCATGATGGCAGTATCAATTCAATCGTGCGTGAAGCAAAGAAGCAGGAGACGATTATTAATTATGTTTCGAAAGAGAAGCTGAACCAGATGTCTTCGACCGGGAAACATCAGGGTGTGATCGCTCATGTGGCAGCCTATGAATATTCAGCGATCGATGAGATCTTTGCAAAGGCTGAGGAAAAAGGACAGCCGCCATTTATCTTTATTTTGGATGAGATTGAAGATCCTCATAATCTTGGCGCGATCGTTCGTACAGCGAATCTGTGCGGTGCACATGGCGTTATTATTCCGAAACGAAGAGCGGTCGGAATTACAGCAACAGTTGTTAAGGCTTCTGCCGGTGCAATCGCATATACACCGGTGGTTAAGGTAACAAATCTGGCGAAGACGATTGATGAATTGAAAAAACGTGGTATGTGGTTTGCCTGTGCTGATATGGATGGAGAACTGATGTACCGCTGCAATCTGACCGGACCGATGGGACTTGTGATCGGAAATGAGGGTACAGGTGTCAGTCGTCTGGTAAAAGAAAAATGTGATTATGTTGTATCCATACCAATGAGTGGAGATATCGATTCATTAAATGCTTCGGTTGCGGCCGGAGTATTGGGATATGAGGTTGTCCGTCAGAGGATGGGTGTGAAATAGGGGAGTACCAGCGTCGTGGGTGTGTATGAAACAAATACCGATGAAGAAAATATCCGGTTGATCCGGGAAGAAAATGATAATGCCGCCTTTGAATATCTGATCAAAAAGTATATGGGAATCGTAAAGAAAGAGAGCCGTGCCCTGTATATTATCGGTGCAGAAAATGAGGACATCATTCAGGAAGGAATGATAGGGCTCATTAAAGCTATCCGAAGCTTTGACGGAAGCAAAGGGGCATCTTTTTCTACATTTGCAAATCTGTGTATCAAGCGACAGTTGATCACTGCGGTGAAGCTGTCGAATAGGAAGAAGCATTCTCCCCTTAATTATTATGTATCATTTTATACGGAAAATGACGATGATGTTGCGCTTGTGGATGAGCTGCAGGCAGACCAAGCATTTGAACCGGAGAATCAGATGCTTGGGCAGTTGGAATCCCAGAAGCTTGCGGAAGCGATTGATAAAAAACTCAGCAAATTTGAAAGACAGGTGTTAGAAGGATATCTTGCCGGAAAAAGCTATGATGAGCTAGCGGAAGCATTTGGCAAGCCGTATAAATCTATCGATAATGCGATCCAGCGAATACGAAAGAAATTACGGGATATAGAACAGGATTAAATATATATTTAATAAACAGGGTCAGGTCTGGAAATTGCAAAGAATAATTCGATAGTGACAAATGACCTATGAAAAAACTGAGCAAAAGATATGATTCTGGGGGAGCAGCTTATGATAAATTCTATAAATAAAAAAAATGGCCTGAGGAAAGTGATGATCATTGTCGGCATGTGCTTTGTCCTTGGGCTTTTTTCAGGATGTCTGGATTTATCGGATGAAACGAACGAAAATCAGACAGGAAATACAACAGAGAATATAACAGAATCGATTGACAGTACGGAAGCTACGTCAGATGAGCAGATAGCCTCGGAAGCGAATACCGGGGGCACAACAGACGATTTTGCCGGACTTACAGTTACTTTCTTAGATGTCGGGCAGGGGAATGCGGTGTTATTTTCCTGTGATGACCATTACATGATGATGGATGGAGGTCCGTCGTCAGCGTCTTCATTTGTCGTGGCATACCTGAAAAAACAGAATATAGAGTCACTTGATTATGTGATCGCGAGCCATTATGATTCTGATCATATAAATGGTCTGGTGGGTGTGTTGAATGTATTTGACACAGAGACTTTTATCGGCCCGGATTATGATGCAGATACAAAGATCTATGATTCGTTGATGGATAAGCTTGCGGCGCAGAACCTGACTGTTACATTCCCAAAGGCAGGGGATTCTTATACCTTTGGTGATGCGGTATTTACGATAGTAGCACCAATCACTTATAGTGATGATAATGAAAATGATAATTCTGTTGGAATTCGTATGACATATGGGGATACTTCATTCCTGATCTATGGGGATGGAGAAGAAGCCGGTGAGCAGGCAATGATCGCATCCGGAGAGGAACTTTCCAGTGACGTTCTGATGGTCAGTCATCACGGCAGCAGAAATGCCACAACAAAAGAGATGTTAGAGGCTGTTAAGCCCGGTTATGCGGTAATCAGCGTTGGGGCAGATAATTCATATGGACATCCGACCGAAGAAGTGCTTGATCGTTTGGCAAATGTAGGATGCACGGTGTATCGTACGGATCTGAATGGTACGATTCAGGCGTACAGTGATGGAAAAACAATTACTTTTATACCGGAACGGCAATCAGATATGTCAGGGGTGGGAGAAAATCAGAATCTGTCGGATGATACAACGAAAACAGATAATGTAACAAGAGAGAGTACGACAGAGAAAGTTCAGACGGAAATAGAAGCAGGATCAGAAAAGGCAGCAGAGCATACTTATATTATTAATACAAATACAGGAAAGTTTCATGAGCCGTCCTGCCGTTCAGTAAAGCGCATGAATGACAGCAATAAGAAAGAATATATCGGAAGCCGGGATGATCTGATCACGCAGGGGTATGAGCCATGTAAGATCTGTAATCCATAGGGTATGTTAAGAATGGGAGGATAAACGGATATGAAAAACAATTACAAATTTTTTCAGAATCGGGATTGTGAATTTTTCCCATGCCATAAAATAGAAAATGAAGATTCCTTTAATTGTCTGTTTTGTTATTGCCCCTTGTATCTGAAGGAAAACTGCCTTGGAAGTCCTGATTATATCTTAAATGGGAAAGGACAGAAAATCCGGGATTGCAGTAACTGTACGATCGTACATCGCCCGGAGATGTATGAAGCAGTGATTGCACAGTTTCAAAAGCAGGACTGTGTGGTATTCGTCAGTATTTGGGATCTGAAGGATGAAATCATGGCGCGGATCGCAGAGATTGCTTCATGGGAACAGATGGAGCCGGAGAGCAGAAAAGAGCATAAGGATGAAGCCGAGAAAACGGTTATGCGTTTTTTATCCAGATACAATAATCGAAACCGGTATCTGGTACCTGTACTTTTGCAGCCATTTTCCAGAGACTGTATTAAGTCTGATGGATTTATGCTCGGCAAAAAGAATATTTCATGCCGGATACTGGAACGAATAGATCCGTCAAAGATTACACAGGGATATCTGTATGCATTTCATGCCCCGGAGATCCGGATCAAGGAGATGGATTCATTACTAGGAACTTATTATCTGGAAACCTTTCAGATCGCATGTATGGATATTGTAAGAAAATGGATAAGAAAATACCTGGAACGAAAGCACAGTGTAGAGTTGGTGCATTACTGTAGTCCTTCTTTTGGACCCGGTTATTATGGAATGCCATTGGAAGCTGCCGGAATTCTTTGCAGCCTGATGGATACGGAACAGGTTGGAATCAGTTGGCATAAAGAACGAATGGAGCCGATGATGAGTCTTGCAGGAATTTATCTGATCAGTGAAGAACCACTGATACAGAACTGGAACGATTGTGAAAACTGTATCGGACAGTCCGTTGGATGTGAATACTGTATAAATAAATCCGGACATTAAAAAAGAGCTACTAACGGGAGTCGGACCCGTGACCTCCACATTACCAATGTGGCGCTCTACCACCTGAGCTATAGTAGCAACAACATTAGTTAATATATAGTAAAATGACGTATTTGTCAATAAGAGATTTGCTGAAAGTTATTGAAAATT